>NZ_PYCI01000150.1:0-14982 GCF_003015105.1 Chroococcidiopsis sp. CCALA 051
AGATGTGTATAAGAGACAGTAACAAGCTACAGGATAGATAGAGAAAACCTTCGCAACCGCGCCAATCCCAAGTATGCATGGATTAAATCTAAAAATTAGCAAACAATTAACCAACAAAATGAAACTAAATTAGCCAAGCTGCCATCTAATGTAAAAGCACAGCATGACAGGTTTATTTTCAGCAAATTAATGCTAACTTAATTGACACAGTTTGCACTTGCCAGCGTGACACTAGACCGACAAAAGCTATTAGCAATTCTTGCTCCAATGGTAGCAGAAGCGGATTTTGCTGTAGAAGTTTACGAGAGTCTACCCTCGACCAACCAGAAAGCCTGGAATGCGATCGCGCAGGGGGCAAAACCAGGAACGGTCATCATTGCCGAACGACAAACAGCTGGACGAGGACAATGGGGACGACAGTGGGCTTCGCCAGCAGGAGGTTTATATTTATCTGTAGTCCTAGAGCCAAACTTACCAGTCAACTGCGGCTATCAGTTGACTTTAGCAACTGCTTGGGGCATTGCAACGGCTTTGGGCGATCGCGGTGTTCCGGTAAAATTGAAATGGCACAACGACCTAATTTTGCTAGGACGTAAACTGGGTGGAATTCTGACAGAAACAAAAGTGCGACATGAAAAAATTATTCATGCTGTAGTCGGAGTCGGGATTAACTGGGCTAACCCTGTCCCAGCTACAGGGATCGGTTTGCAATCTTTCTTATCTCAACAACCTTTGGCTGCAATTGACTGCTTAGAAACATTAGCGGCTGTGACACTACAAGGCACAATTTCAGGTTACAAGTTTTGCTCCCCAGGGGGAATCGATACTCTTCTGCCGTCTTACCACAAACTATTTATAAATATGGGACAGCGCCTCACCGTAGAAGGACAAAACGGCGTTGTAGTTGGTATTAGCGATCGCGGCGAACTACGAGTCAGGCTTGACTCTCAATCATACAATTTCAGCCCCAATTCAGAAATTTGTCTCCCCCCTGGTGCTGTGAGTCTGGGTTATGATGGCTAATTGTTTGACAAAGCATAAATATTTCGTTTGTATCGTAAGGAAATAGCAGGGACGAGCAGGGAGCAGCGATCGTCAGTTGTCAGTATATTGGCGGAGCAAGGGAGTAGGGAGTAAGAAGGAACTTACAACTTACCAATGACAAATAACAAATGACAAATAACAAATGACTAACTACTAATTACCAGTTATTATGCCTACTAACTCCAAACATATATTTCTGATCGGTTTTATTAGTATTTCTAGCTTGCTTGGTGGCAACTTAGTCTTAGCTCAGTCAGAAGCCGCGATCGACAATTCATTCGATGCCTCTCCCAGCCCCAGCCTACAAGTCAATTCAAAATCGGTAAAACCGGAGAGATGGCAAAAACTGAGACAACAGCTAGACACTTCACCTGTCAGGCGATCGGCTAACTTGCCCGATCGTCCTGCTCCAGATCCTAGTGGTGCGTACATCGACCCCACAGGATACAGCCTCGGTGCTACCACTGGCTACGAAGCACCAAGCTCAATAGTATTAAAATCCAGAATCTCCGGTTGTCGGGCTGTTGCTAGACCTGGTTTGAGTAGCCTTTGTCGTCCCAGCCTCCGCCAGCAGCGGATGAGACAACTAGCTCGTTCTAGAAACTTTGGTAGAAGCGTCGCCCCGCTCGATCGCCACTCGGTTGCCAACGGCATCAGACCAATTCAGCTTGGACCGATCGATATTACTGCTGAAGGCTTTCGCGTGGCGACCAACTTGAAAACCCAGCGTAGCGTTCTCAGCTATCAATACCGCGATCCCGAAGCCAAAGGACAGGGAAATTTCATGTTTCCACTGACAGTTCCCTCTCCCGTCACCTCAGTTTTTGGCTGGCGCGTCCATCCTCTGTTTGGTGATTTCAGCTTTCACTCTGGTACAGATATAGGTGCGCCCCTGGGAACGCCAGTGTTAGCGGCTTATCCAGGTACGGTAGAAGTTGCCGATTATGTCGGTGGCTACGGTTTAACTGTCGTTCTCAACCACAACAAAAATACGCTCCAAACTCTTTACGGTCATTTATCTGAAATTTTTGTCTCCCCAGGAGAAACAATTCCGCAGGGAACTGTCATCGGGCGGGTTGGCAGTACGGGGAATTCTACTGGTCCCCACCTCCACTTCGAGACCCGACAGTTAACTGCCAACGGTTGGATTGTTGCCAACCCTGAAGCCTACTTGAAGACTGGGCTAGCACGATTAGATAAAGCTATCCGCTTAGCCAACTCCCAACCAGATCGTCATGAAACGGTGATGCCCGCCACTGTTCGCGAAGCGATCGTCGCCAGCGCCAGCAGTACTCGATTCAACTTTGAAATTAAGCAAGTCGATTTGGATAGCTTAGTTGCCCGCGATCCTGGTGCAGAATTAGAATCTGCCGTAGTCCAGCTAGTTAATGCACTTCGTGGCGATCGCAACGCTGTAAGTAGGAGCGAGGAGTTAGGCGTGAGGGGTTAGGGAAAAGACAAGGGAGCAGCCGTAAGTTTTAAGACGTAAGTATTTCACACACTAGGCATCACTCTCTTACTCCCTCGCTCCTCGCCCTTCATAGATACCCGTGTTCTACTAAAAAGGCTGGCGATAACTCTTCTTCAGATGAGTGAGGAGAGTTGTAACTCAGCAGTTTTTCGACATATTTGCCTAAAATATCAGCTTCTAAGTTAACTAGACTGCCAGGGCGGAGATCGCGCAGGTTGGTATGAGCGTAGGTATGAGGAATGACGGCGACTTTAAACCAATTTCTGGTAGGGTCGAGATCGGCAATGGTAAGGCTAACACCGTTGATGGCAATACTGCCTTTGGAGACGAGATAACGAGCGATCGCTGCTGTTGCAGTAAAGCTCATTTCCCATGAGGTAGCTGTTTCTTCTACCGTTTCCAAGCACCCCGTTCCATCTACGTGTCCCATGACAAAATGACCTCCCACTTTACCACCGACACGCAAAGAGGTTTCTAGATTGACATATCCTGCATCAGCTTCGCGCTGTCCCAGGGTAGTACGGCGGAGGGTTTCCGGCGAGGCTGCGGCGATAAATCCTTGGGGTAGAATCTCCATGACCGTGAGGCAAACTCCATCCACCGCAACGCTATCCCCGAGCGCGAGATCTGGCAAAATTAAATTTTTCTGGTCGCTAGAGCAAGTAATCTGATAATAATAGTTGTCTAGCGCTCGAATTTGACCCAAAGCTTGTACTAATCCCGTAAACACAGTTTTTCTCCCAAAAATCGATAATTTTGCCCAGTTTAGCTAGTTTGTCTCATCCGAGCGGTCTTGGATGCAATTTAGACAACTGATTCTGGCAAAATTTACTCACGCTAAATCCATAAATTCAGCTTACAATCAGGGCATACTTAGGATAGGCTATCGTACAGCAAAGAACTAAGGGCAATTCTCTG
This sequence comes from Chroococcidiopsis sp. CCALA 051, assembly GCF_003015105.1. Taxonomy (NCBI): domain Bacteria; kingdom Bacillati; phylum Cyanobacteriota; class Cyanophyceae; order Chroococcidiopsidales; family Chroococcidiopsidaceae; genus Chroococcidiopsis; species Chroococcidiopsis sp. CCALA 051. Next base: position 3,434 of record NZ_PYCI01000150.1, read on the forward strand.
TCTTTGCTGACAGCAGATCGGAAAAGTTGTTATGTAAGGCTATAAAGTATGTTTATTTTTGCTATACAGAATCAAACACCTTCAACCCCATCTACCAATTACCCTTTGCCTAGAGAGTTTTAGAGGCTACGCAAATGATCGAAATGAAAGTCGCTGGCATTGCTTTAGATGCGGTCAACCGCAGTCCAATCGTGCTGTTGAAAGACGGTAAAGAGCGTAGAGCATTACCCATCTACATCAATCAAGATCAGGCAAAGGCGATTATTGGCGCTTTGGAAAATCAAAAACCGCCCAGACCTCTAACTCACGACCTCATAGTAAATATTCTAGAGGTCTGGGGTATGACCTTGGAAAAAGTCGTCATTCATTCAATTCAGGATGGGACGTTTTACGCAGTTTTGTGCGCCCGCCAGGGTGAGGTCAAAAAAGAAATTGATGCTCGTCCCAGCGATGCGATCGCGATCGCCCTACGCCTGAATAGCCCGATCTGGGTGATGGAGGAAGTGGTAGCTGATGCTTCCATTCCCGTCGATCGCGAAGCAGATGAAGCTGAGCTGAAAGCTTTTCGAGAGTTTCTCTCCAATATTAGACCAGAAGATTTGATTCAAGGAGGTGGCGAGTTTCGTACAGGCTGAAATCAGCGACCAGTTATCAGTGACCAGCGATCGATTACCAATTACCACTGATAACTGTCCGCTGTTCACTGAAATGTAATCCATTCTAAATGCTGCGGGTTCTCCATTAAGTCTTTGGCGACGATATAAGCGGCGATCGTCCAGGTTTGATAGCGCATTGCCTTTTTGCCGACTAAATTGCCTTTTCTGCCATCGTAGTATTCGGGCCAACGATCTTTATCTTTATACTCGCACCAACGTTTTTCGGCAATTCTAATTCCCCGTTCGGCAATACTTTTTCTCCCCACTTTTAAAGCTGCCGCGACTAAAAACCATAACAGAACGGGCCAACTTCCTCCATTATGATAAGACCAACTCACATTTTTTGGGTCGCAACCTGTAATTAATTCCCATTCCTTGTCTTCTATAGCAGGAAAACAAAGCTTCATTGGCATATTTCCAACTAGATCGATCCATCGTTTACCGATCAGATTCATGATCTTTTGAGATTGCGCTTCATCTGCTAACGAGCAAATAACTGACATCAAATTCCCAATTGCAAAGAAGCGAAAATCCATCCGCCCTGGTCCCAGATTCCCAGCTAGATAGCCTCCTTCTTTGGGAACCCAATCAATCGCCCAGGCTTCCAAAGACTCTGGATATATATTGAATTTGTTGCAAATTTCTTCTCCAAATTGCTCGTTTTCGTAGCGATGAATTTCATTCACTTTTTCTAAATCGAGCCAATAATGTTCGCGAATGTGCGTTTTCAATCTTGCCAGTCGCTGCTCGATTTCTGTATGAATGTCCTGTTTATTTTTGGGTAACAGCAATTCATCTGCTGCTAGTAAAGCCGCGTAAAATAGAGCTTGAATTTCTAGCGGACGCTCGTACACTCCCATGCGACGGTCAATCATAAATGCCCCTTCGGGAACTAACAGCGTCGGGTACATATCGAATTGCTTCAGCATGTAGAGATTGAGAATTAACCTAATTCCCCGCTGAAATCCTGCTTCTTGAACTAACTCTTGGTCGCCTGTAGCTCTTTGATAAATCCGTAGTAAAATCAGCCACCACAAACAAGAATCTACAGGTGTCACTCTACCGATTGCCCGTTCGCCAAAATCGGCTCTGACAGCTTGTTTTCCTTCTTCTTCGACTATCTCAAAACTTGCTGGCATTAGACCCATACCTGGTCTTACGCCATCCATATGCGCCCTAACTTCATCGATATTTTTGTCGTTAATCTGTAACTTCAGGGTTTGTCGTAAAAAATTGGCGACAATTTCACCCTGACCTCTAGTTAAAAATGCTAGGGCTGAAGGCACAAAATCGCGAATAAAGCAATGCCCGTAATTGAATTGTTGAGTGCTTTTATCAATTGCAGCAGCTACTGTACCAATTGGTTCATTCTCAAACTTTAAAACCGATGCTTCTAATCTCGTCCACGCCTCACTCAGTAGCTCCTTTTCTGTATACATGAACCAGTTAGTCCCCGCAAATTTTTGAGCAACCTTTATTTTAAAGGGAGTAGGGAGCAGGGAGTAGGGGGTAGGGAATAGAAGAGGGACAAGGGAGATCAGGAGGACAAGGGGGACAAGGAAGAATTCAAAAGTTATTTTTCTCCCTCAGCTCCCTCAGCTCCCTCAGTTCCCTCAGCTCACACGCTAGGCTTTTGCCGAGACTGCCAATTTGATTTCTTTGGCAGTGAGGCTTTCGTAGACTGCTCGCATCTTCAAGCCTGTTAGGACTTGGAATAGACCAGTTCCGTTGTTGGAACCAGGGTATTCGCGGTGCTGGAGCAACAAATGAGTCATTTCACCTTGGTATTTGGTAAAGGTGTTGCTCAGGTGAGTTTCGATGTAAGCAACTTCCTCTAGGTTGTCAAATTGTCCGTCTACTTCTAATACGGAGACGTATTGACCGTAGTAAACGTCTGACCCGTAGAACATTTGCATTCCTGGGTAGGAACAGGTCAGTTTACGTCCGCAAGGTGTCCACTGAATCGTAGAGCCTTCGTCAAATAGGTAGGTTGGTGTCATGCCGTGTACGTCTTCTTTTTGCAGCATCCGCACGCGCAACACTTTCCGCTCTTTGTCTTCTTTGATCAGGTTAGTTGGCAACACCTGAATCACAACATCGGCAAATTCTCTTTGCGGCTCGATGTAAGCGTCAAAATCGGGTTTGCGAGAGTTAATTGCCGCAACCACGTCTTCATAGCGATGACCGCGTTCTGCCATGTCGCGTTGAATTTTCCAAGCGATCTTGACTTCATTGCTGATGTCAAGATAGACGCTGAAATCAAGTAGCGATCGCACCCGTTCGTCATACAGCGGATGCAAGCCCTCAACTACGATAATATGATTTGGCTCGATGTGTTCCGGTGGGTCAATGCATCCGGTTTCGTGGTTGTAAATCGGCTTTTCAATTGATTGACCGTTTTTCAGAGCTTTGATTTGCTCGTACATTAGGTCAAAATTATTTGCCTTGGGATTGAGGGCAGTGATTCCTGTTTCTTTGCGCTGTTTGCGATCCAGGCTGTGATAGTCATCTAAGCAAATAACGGTGACTAACTCTTCTCCAAACAAATCTGTTAAACGGCGCAAAAACGTGGATTTACCGCAACCGGAATCTCCGGCTACGCCAATCAAAACCACGCGATCCGGCTTACTGATCATAGGTTTCCTCTAACTGACAAGATGGGCTGTTTTTGTATGTTGTTTGTTTGGCTTACTTGGTAGCCTGGAACTTAATCTGGTAGTCTTAACTTGTATTGCTTGGGTTGCCTCCAAGCTTCAGCTGTTGCGATCGCGCTTCCCGATGGAAGAAATCACCTGATAGCTGCTAAGTATTTAGTCCTACTGTTATAGTAGATCCTACCAGAAGGGGATCGCCCTTACAAGGCTACTTTTGGGCTATATCGTCTAGTGGCTTAGTACTTATGCTAAGGTTTTGTTGCACATTTTTATTAAAAAAAACAAAACTCGATCGCTCTTAACATTCTGCAAGTGACTAAATTTGTAGTCTGGTAGAGGAGTTAAGCAAGGAATTTGCCATCCCAGGCGCTCCTTTACGGGTGAGAATAATAAAAGTTCATCACAGCTACTTTTTGGAAGTATTTCTCGCAACTCTTTTTTGCAGAAGCAGAAATCTTTCTCTCAAGAGAGCTGTTTTAGAACACCAATTTTCAGTTTTCAGTAGTGATGTAGGGTTCGGAGAGAGTTAATCGATGTACAATTCCAACGCCGCTGATGCAGCCGCCAACACCGAAGCTGGTAGCCGCGTCTTTGTATACGAAGTGGTGGGCTTACGTCAGAATGAAACAACTGACCAAATGGGCTACCCGATTCGTCAAAGTGGCAGCGTATATATGAGAGTGCCTTACAACCGCATGAACCAAGAAATGCGGCGGATCGCCCGTATGGGAGGCAAAATTGTCAATATTCAACTTCTGACAGTTGATGGCAACGGTAACGGCAAAGCCCCTGCTGTGGCTCCAAAACAAGAAGCAGCAAAAGCTGCACCACAAGAGCAGAAAAAAGCAGAAAATAAAGGCAAGCCCATGACTCAAGCACAGCCAAAGCCTGAGAAAGCCAAACACGCAGATGTCCCCGTCAATACCTATCGTCCCAATGCTCCTTTTGTTGGGAAGTGTCTTTCCAATGAAGAATTGGTTGGCGAAGGCGGAATTGGTACTGTTCGTCACTTAATTTTCGATCTTTCCGGTAGCAATCTTCGTTACCTAGAAGGTCAGAGTATCGGCATCATCCCACCCGGGACAGATAAAAACGGTAAGCCGGAAAAGCTACGGCTATACTCCATTGCTTCCACCCGTCACGGGGACAAAATGGATGACAAAACCGTTTCTCTATGCGTGCGTCAATTGGAGTACAAGCACCCTGAAACAGGCGAGACTGTCTACGGTGTTTGCTCAACTTACCTCTGTCACTTAGAAGCAGGGGCAGACGTGAAGATCACCGGACCCGTCGGTAAAGAAATGTTGCTGCCAGAAGACCCCAATGCCAACGTTATCATGTTGGCAACGGGTACGGGTATTGCTCCGTTTAGAGCTTACCTGTGGCGGATGTTTAAGGATGAAGAAAAAGCTGCCAACCCTGAGTATCAATTTAAGGGTTTTGCTTGGTTGATCTTCGGTATTCCTCAAACTCCCAATATCCTTTACAAACAGGAACTAGAAGAGTTACAAGCGCAGTATCCCGATAACTTCCGTCTCACTTATGCCATTAGCCGCGAGCAGAAAAACGCTCAAGGTGGCAAAATGTACATCCAAGACCGAGTAGCCGAACAAGCAGCAGAACTGTGGAAGCTGATCCAGCAAGAAAATACCCACACTTACATTTGCGGTTTAAAAGGTATGGAAGGCGGGATCGACGAAGCACTAGCAGCGGAGGCTGCTAAATCTGGTATCAAGTGGTCGGACTATCAGAAAGAGATGAAGAAAGCCGGACGCTGGCACGTTGAAACCTATTAGTGGTTAGTGGTTAGTGGTTAGTGGCTAGTAGGGTGGGCATTGCCCACCCTACAATTGTTTTTGGCGAACTAAGTGGGAAAGTTGTGGCTTTTAAGGTTGGTTTACTAGGATTAGGTACGGTAGGAACGGGGACGGTTCAGCTATTGCAGGATAGGGCTGGACGGCATTCTCTAATGCAGGAGTTGGAAATTTATCGAGTTGGAGTCCGATCGCTCGATAAGCCCCGTGCGGTCAACCTACCAGATGGAATATTGACGACAGATTTACAGGCGATTGTCAGCGATCCAGAAGTAGAGATTGTCGTTGAGGTATTGGGAGGATTGGAACCAGCGCGATCGCTGATTATGCAGGCGATCGCTCATCACAAGCACGTCGTCACGGCGAATAAGGCTGTTATCGCCCGTTACGGCAATGAAATTTTTGATGCTGCCAACGCTGCTGGAGTTTACGTCATGCTAGAGGCGGCTGTTGGGGGAGGCATTCCAGTCATTCAACCCCTGAAACAAACTCTAGGTGTGAATCGGATTCATGCTATTACTGGCATTGTCAACGGGACGACAAACTATATTCTGACGCGGATGCAAGCCGAAGGCAGTAGTTTTGATGACGTACTGGCAGACGCACAAAAACTCGGATATGCTGAAGCCGACCCTACTGCCGATGTAGACGGTTTAGATGCTGGCGATAAAATCGCTATTCTCGCTTCCTTGGCTTACGGTGGCAGGATCAAGCTACCCGATGTTTACTGTGAAGGCATTCGTCAAGTCAGCCAAACAGATATTGCTTACGCCCAAAAACTCGGTTTTACAATCAAATTACTCGCGATCGCCCAAAGAGAAACTCCCTCAGCTTCCTCAGCTTCCTCAGTTCCCTCAGCCCCTCTGCTCTCCGTCCGCGTTCACCCCACTCTCATACCTCAATCGCATCCCTTAGCCAGCATTCACGGGGTCTACAACGCAATTTTGGTGGAAGCCGAACCCCTCGGACAGGTGATGTTTTTTGGTCCTGGGGCAGGGGCAGGAGCAACCGCTAGCGCCGTTGTTTCGGATATTTTAAATGTTGCTGCTGTGTTGAAAACAGGACACTTGGAGACAGAAAGCGCCTCACTCCACCCATTACTCGCTTGCACTCATCAAGACTACTGCGCGATCGCCCCAATGTCAGAACTCGTTACCCGATTTTACGCCCGCTTCCTCACCAAAGACCATCCTGGGGTAATTGGTAAGTTGGGAACTTGTTTCGGTTCCCACGGTGTCAGCTTAGAATCTGTCGTGCAGACGGGAATTCACAAACATTTAGCCGAAATCGTCGTTGTCACCCACAACGTGCGCGAAGGCGATTTTCATCAAGCTTTAGCAGAAATTCGCCAGCTTGAAGCAATTGATAGTATTCCTAGTATTTTGCGCGTGTTGGAAGAGGGGAGTGGGGAGTGAGGAGTGAGGAGTGAGGAGTGAGGAGTGAGGGACAAGGGGGATAAGGGGAACAAGGAAGACAAGGGGGACAAGGAAGAATAATTACTGTCAACCGTTAACTAATGACCAATGACCAATGACCAATGACCAATTGAAAAAATTAGCCTTAAGGTAGTAGATTGAGCGAATTAGTACAAGTAGATTGTCTTAGACACGAAATCCTGATTCGATGGGCGAAAATGCATGACTAATTCCCCACCTCCCGATCCTCGGTCTTCCAGAACTCCTTTAGGATTTGATGAATTTCTTGCAGTCGTGCTGGCTTTAGCTGCGCTCGGCGGAATACTATTTTGGTCGCTGTCTCGTTCGGGGCGAGGTTTTCAGATTCCCAGTATCTTACCGTTGGTGACTGCCCCAGAAGCGCGATCGCCTGTGGCTTTGACTCCCCAGCCGCAAGCTAGCCCCGAACCTAGAGCGGAACTAGCGCCGATTCCCAGTCCTGCCCCAGAAGCGATCGCTCCAGAAACGCCTGTCACGCCCCGCAGACAGCCTGTAGCTCCATTTCCGGCGATCGTCCCTGTTCCCACCACACCAACCACTCCAGCATCCCCAGAACCATCTCCAGCGCAACAAGTTAAGTTTCAAGATGTGCCTGCGGATTATTGGGCATATCCATTTATTACAGCTCTTGCCGAGCGCGGCATCGTCAGAGGTTTTTCTGGCGGCTATTACAAGCCTACCGATCCCGTCACTAGAGCTGAGTATGCTGCGATTTTGCAAGAAGCCTTCAATCAATTACCTGGATCTGATACTCAGAGTAAATTTACAGACGTGCCTGAAAATTTCTGGGGAATCCCAGCGATTAATCGAGCAATTCAACTTGGATTCTTACGCGGGTATCCCGACAATACATTTAAAGCTCAACAGGAGATTCCTAGAGCGCAAGTTTTGGTGTCTCTGGCTAGTGGCTTAAATCTTGCACCACCAGCCTTACCAGAGCAAGTCTTGGAGAAATTCTATGTAGATGCAGACCAAATTCCCAATTATGCTAGGGAGAGAATTGCCGCAGCTACCACGGCTGGGTTAGTCGTGAATTATCCTGAAGCTAATCAACTCAGACCTAATATCAAGGCTACCCGTGCTGATGTAGCAGCTAGCGTTTACCAAGCTTTAGTAAGAGCAGGACGGCTCGATCCGATTCAATCTCCCTATATTGCTGGAGTTCAACAGCAGTAAATGGTAAATGGTAGTTGGTAATTGGTAATGGGTAATTGTTCCCCCTGCTCCCTGATAACTGAAAAAGCGATCGCGCTAAGACAAATCTTATTGGGCGATCGCTTTTATTGGTTTATGTTTTTATGCAGATCTCCGCTACTGCTGCGGACTATTTCTTGCTACCGACGACTTGACTGGTAATAGCTTGAATTTCTTGCCCCAATTCTTCCCGTGTCTCTACTTTGAGTAGGTAGCGATAGACAAACCAAGCAGAATAACCGATCCCGATTAATTCAAAAGTTGGTGCAAGCAAAGGAATATCATTGAGAGCATCTAAGATTGCCAAAACGACTTTAACAGTGACAAATGCTGCCACAATCAAGATAGCAACAGTAATTGGCTTTTGGTTTTCGTTATAAAACTTGGCAATGTATTCTGGTAGTTCGTCCAGAAAGGCTCGGACTTGAGCGCCGAGTTTTTTCAATTGCGTATTTGACTGAGGAGCGGGAGGAAGCGCCAAAGTGCCTGCGGGTTCGCTAGCTGGCATTCCTTCAGGTGTGGTGGTGTATTCTTGTTGTTGTATCTGAGATTCCATAGTTTTACCTTGTTTTTGATGATGACTACTTTAATATCGCTGATTTAGCAACTGTCTGCATGTACTACTGAACTGATTAGTTTGAAAATCAAAAATTCAAAACAAGTTCTTGGTTATTGTTCAAATATACTTAACTTCCCCGGACTACTCGATCGACTTCAAGATAGATAAATCAGATCGAGTTCGTCAGCACTCGGATTGCTATAAGTTGTAAATTAAGTTACTTGACATTGCTAGCAACCGCTTGAGGAGACTCTACTTTAATTTGATTAGGACAAGGTTTTCCGCTTTCAAAATCGCTAATATTGGCAAGGGTAGTCTGGGCAATACTAGTCAGTGCATCTTTGGTAAAAAAGGCTTGATGACCAGTAATCAGGACGTTGGGAAACGTCAGCAACCTCTGTAACACGTCATCTTGCACGATGGTGTTTGAGAGATCTTCAAAAAAAATATCTCCTTCTTGCTCGTAGACATCTAAACCAAGATATCCAATTTTACCGGATTTTAAGCCTTTAATCGCTGCTTTTGCGTCGATCAACGCTCCACGACTGGTATTAATCAGCATTACACCTGTTTTCATCAAGGCGATCGCTTCAGAATTAACTAAATGGTATGTCTCTGGTGTTAGCGGACAGTGAAGGCTGATAATGTCAGTACGGGCAAATAAGTCCTGAAGCGAGACATACTGCACGCCTAAAGCTTGACAGTCAGGGTTTTGATATTTGTCATACGCTAGCACATGACAGCCGCAAGCATGGAGAATTTGCGCGACGATCGCCCCAATCTTTCCAGTACCAACGATCCCCGCTGTCTTGCCGTGTAAGTCAAAACCCATCAAACCTTCTAGCGAAAAATTCCCCTCACGCACGCGATAATGAGTGCGGTAAATTTTACGATTCAGGGCAAGAATTATCCCTAGAGTATATTCTGCTACTGCATAGGGTGAGTAGGCTGGCACGCGCACGACTGGTAAACCTAATTCAGTAGCAGCGATGATATCTATGTTGTTATATCCGGCAGCACGCAAAGCAATTAACTTCGTACCGCGATCGGCTAGACAAGTCAAGGTTGGACGATCTAATTGGTCGTTGACAAAGACGCAAACTACTGGATAGTCTTTTGCTAAAATGCTCGTCTCGCAGGTCAGACGAGGTTCAAAAAATACCAGTTCGTGTTTGTATTCGGCGTTAGCAGTTTCTAAAAAGGCGCGATCGTAGGATTTGGTGCTAAATACAGCAACTTGCATCCTTGTTCCTCTACTCAGTAAGTCAACAGTGAAAAGTCAAAAGTTAAAAGTTAAAAGTCAAAAAAGCAAACTTTTAGCTGTTGTGCTGTTGTAAGGATGTCATCCTGATGTGGCAAAGCTGCTTTTCATTGTACTTGAGCCAGCAGTCGTTACAGTTCTTTGCGAACTTATTCGTCATTTGTCATGCGTCATTTGTTAGTAGTTAGTTAACTCTTGCGTCTTGCCGAATGAAAATGAGTGCTGCGATCGCACCCGATGGATTGTATCGTTATTCCCTAACTAGAGTTTGGGACACCGATCTACCATGCATTGGCTTGATTATGCTCAACCCCAGTACGGCAGATGCAACCAAAGACGATCCCACGATTCGTCGCTGTATCAATTTTGCTCGTAACTGGGGATACGGAAGCATAGAAGTAGGCAATTTATTTGCTTACCGCGCCACCGATTGGTTAGTGTTGCGAAGAGTCTTCGATCCGGTTGGCTGCGAGAATGACTCTTATTTAATGCGAATGCAGCAAAGTGTCGAGAAAATTGTCATTGCTTGGGGTAACTATGGTAGTTGGCAACAAAGAGATAAATCCGTACTAGGTTTCTTGAGTCAGGGTCAAGTTTTGCATTGTCTAGGAGTCACCCTACAAGGACAGCCACGTCATCCACTCTATGTTAGAGGGGGTGCAGTCCTAATACCATATCGGGAGCCGGGAGTCGTAGGGGGGGGTTCATAGAAAATTCCTGCGAACAACTAGAAGATCTGCAATTAAACTCGCCCGTACGGGAGTCGGGGAAGAGAGAGTTGCCAAGCTGAGGAAGTTGGGGAAGCTGAGGGAGCAATTCTAGTCACTAGTCACCAGCCACTAGCCACTGATAACTGATTCAGCCTCCAGCGGCAAATGTAACCAGAATTATTACTGAAAGCAAAATCCCAGGAGTCAAAAGCATTACTAGTGTTAATAGATCGTGGGCGTTCATGATTTTGCTGTTTGATAGCCTTACTTTACTACTCTAATCATTGTGGGGGAAAATTGAATTCTCACCATCGTCAGAGCTATTGATTTAAGATTTCACCTTGTAGAGATGTTACATGTAACGTCTCTACTTTAACCCCATCAAGGGCTGTGCTACTTCTGTCTCAGTGAGTCCCCGGCTTTGAATCAAAACGCCAAATCCGCCTAAACCCATAGGATCGAGCAGTTGATGTAGGGCATCACGCCGCCATAGGACTTGTTGGAGCGATTGGCTTGTGGTTTGAGATAGTGCCGCAATGCGATCGCCCAATCCTAACGCCATCAAAAATAAGCCTTGTTGGGTAAAGCCGACTGTTGGCAATCCGCAGCGATCGCCCCATCGCTGTAGAGCTGTAAAATCAACGTGAGCGGTGATATCTTGTTGTCCGATATTGATATACGGATCGTTGTGGTGATGGTGTTGATAGTAACACTGTAAAGTCCCTTGCGATCGTGCTGGATTGTAGTATCGACTTGCAGGATAACCATAATCAATTGTCAATACATATCCGCGCTGCAACTTCTGAGCTACTGATTGCAACCAGTCTAAAGCAGCCAAATTTACCTCGCTGCGATATCCATCTGGATAGGTAGAAGAAGTTATATCGATGCCAACCAAGTCGAAATATTCTTGCAGTCTGGGTGTAGAAAGTTTCTCTGTAATTTCTGTAAAAGGAGAGTGGCTAGTGGCTAGTGGCTGGTGACTAGAATTGCTGCTTCCTTGTTTCCCTTGTCCAACGTACATCTCTCGCAGCACACCTCGTTCGATCGCAATTTGATGTACGGGTAGTGCGTCTATGAGTTCGTTGGAAAAGAAACAGCCAGCGATCGAATTATCTGGGATTTCTTCTAGACTGCACCAGCGGATGGATCCCCCCACCTGCGGAGAACCCCTTAAAAAGGGGGTTGTAGAGAGAACATTGCCCCCCTTCTCAAGGGGGGTTGGGGGGGTCGTCTTGCCCCCCTTC
>NZ_PYCI01000151.1:0-14925 GCF_003015105.1 Chroococcidiopsis sp. CCALA 051
CCCCCTTGTCCTCCTGCTCCCTCAGCTCTCTTCACCGACTCCCGTTTTACTCGTCTTCGGCAAAAATGAAGCGATAAAGTTCGCTGGGATCGGGTTCAGGACTGCTTTCAGCAAATTGTACGGCTTCGTCAATAGTCTGCTGAATTTTGCGATCGATCGCTTTGAGTTCTTCCTGCTGGGCGAGGTTTTGCTCGACTAAATAAGCTGCTAATCTCGTAATTGGATCGCGAGCAAACCAAAACTCTTTTTCTGTCTTGGTACGCAGCTCGTCAGGATCGGCGAGAGAGTGACCTCGAAAACGATAGGTAAGGGCTTCAATCAGAGTTGGTCCTTCTCCGGCACGGGCGCGGGCTACTGCCTCTCTAGCTACGGCATGAACTGCTAGCACGTCCATTCCGTCTACTTCCACTCCCTCCATGCCAAACACGCTGGCTTTTTTATAAATTTCTGGCTGGGAAGTTGCCCGTTCGTGCGCCATCCCGATCGCCCACTTATTATTTTCGACGACAAATAAAATCGGTAATTTCCACAAAGCCGCCATATTTAGCGTTTCGTAGAACTGACCGTTGTTGCAGGCTCCATCGCCAAAAAAGCAAGCCGTCACCTGGTCAGCGGTTGCATCTCCTAGCGCTTCGCGACGATATTTAGACTGAAATGCTGCACCAGCAGCGACGGGAATACCTTCAGCGACAAAAGCATAGCCACCAAGTAAGCGATGCTCGGCAGAAAACATATGCATCGAACCGCCACGCCCTTTACTACAGCCTGTAGCTTTACCGAATAACTCTGCCAACACTTCTTTAGCAGGGACTCCCGCACTTAGAGCATGGACGTGATCGCGGTAAGTACTGCAAACATAATCTTCTCCTGGTCGCATTGCTTGGATTACGCCAGAAGAGACGGCTTCTTGACCGTTATATAGGTGAACGAAGCCAAACATCTTACCGCGATAATACATTTCGGCGCATTTATCTTCAAACATGCGCCCCAAAACCATATCCTCGTAAAGCACTAGCCCTTGTTCTCGGGTGATTTGGGCTGTAGCAGCGTGAAAAACGGGTAAAGTCCGCTCCTGAACCATTACTATGTAATACCTTTGCGATCGCTAATATGAAATTATTTTTTAAGATAACCTGTTATCAGTTATCAGTGATTAGTGACTGGTGGCTGGTGACTAGACAGAAGAATTTAGCACTAGCCACTAGCCACTAGCCACTATTCACTCCTCTATTAAGTAAAATTTCAGTTCGCAACGACTCAACGATCCATGCTTCAAGCTGGTAGATAAAATAACTTTGAGGTTAAAATCCACAAGTTATCATATAGGCACGTTTTGCCAAGCTATGGAAAAACGCTGTCGCTTGACATCTCGATATAAATAAACTGTTTATTTTTTCACGGTGCAGGGGAGCTTAACTGTGCGCGTTCCATTAGATTACTATCGCATTTTGGGACTACCACCCAATTTTTTTCAGCCGATGAGTGCGGAACAGTTGCAACAAGCTTACCGCGATCGCACCGCGCAACTGCCGCAACGCGAGTATTCTTTGACAGCGATCGAGATTCGCAATCAACTCATCTCTCTTGCCTATCGAGTCCTGTCCGATCCCCAACAGCGACAGCGCTACGATGCTGAATATCGTGCCTCTGCCGATGAATTAGCAAACAGTGGGGTGATGAATGGTGCTGCGGATGGCGAATTTGATGAAGATGCGAACGCGCCATCTAAGAGTTTCGAGCGTAATTTTGAACTTGAACCTGAAACCGATCGCCTCAGTATTGAAATTGCCGACGATCTGCTGATTGGAGCGCTGATAATTCTGCAAGATGCGGGAGAATGCGAACTGGTATTGAACTTAGGTCAGTCTTTCCTCAGCAATAGCGATCTCGAAGTAGATAGCGACGCTCAAAGCGATCGCCCTGATATTGTCCTAGCTGTGGCTCTTGCTTATCTACAACAAGGACGAGAACAATGGCAGAACGATCGGTATGAAAATGCAGCTGTCTCTCTCCAAGCAGGATATAGCTTGTTAGAACGAGAAAGGCTATTTCCCGATACTGCTGCCGAAATTGCTGCCGATCTAGAGAAACTGCGCCCCTATCGCATTTTAGAATTGGTATCGCAACCCGAATCTCACATTGCCGAAAGGCAGCGAGGGTTGCAGCTGTTACAGGAGATGTTGCGCGATCGCCAAGGGATTGAAGGTACTGGCAATGATGGTTCGGGTCTGAGTATTGAGGATTTTCTCGGCTTTATTCAACAACTACGAGACTACCTCACAGCCGCAGAACAGCAAAGTCTATTTGAGGCAGAAAGCCAGCGTCCTTCAGCAGTAGCAACGTATTTAGCTGTCTACGCCTCCATTGCCAGGGGGTTTGCGGCACGAATGCCCGCATTGATTCACCAAGCAAAAATCCTGTTGCTGCGGTTGGGAAAACGCCAAGATTTATATCTAGAACAAGCAATCTGCTCTCTGCTACTAGGGCAAACAGTAGAAGCAACTGAAGCCCTTCAACACAGTCAAGAACAAGAACCTCTAGCCGTTATCCGCAAAAATTCTCAAGGTGCGCCCGATCTTCTGCCTGGATTGTGTCTGTATAGCGAAACGTGGTTACAAACAGAAGTCTTTCCTCACTTTCGCGATTTGGCGACTCGAACTGCCTCGCTCAAAGACTATTTTGCCGATCCTGGCGTGCAAGAATACTTAGAAGCTTTACCAAGCCAGCCCGACTACGCGATCGCAGAATACCAGTTTGTCGCTCCAGCAGACCGCGCTACGGACGGAAACGAGCGGGTAGCAGCCAGAAATGGGCAACGACAGGCGATCGCAGCTAGTGCCGCAACTAGCAGGGGAGCAGGGGAGCTAGAGGTCAGAGGAGATGAAAACTCCTCTCAAGGAACTGTGGCTGTGTTGTCCAATCCAGAGCCAGTGACGGCAAGCTCAAGTGCTACGAAGACAACTTCTGGGGTGGAAAAAGCTACACCACCTCGCCAGCGCCGCAATTCAAAAAATCGTCCGCCACGGCGAGGGAGCTATGATAATGGCAAGGATCGCCCCAGTGGTGCGCTCGGCTTTGGTTCTCTCAAGATTGGTCGTTTGGCAATACTGTTAGGTGGCGGGGCTCTCGGTTTAGCTGTCTTGTGGTTTCTCGCCAGTCAAATCTTCGCCTTATTCCACAGAACCGCAACTCCACCCATAGCCCAACAGCCACCTGTCGTCTCAGAACAACTAGTCGTAGAGTTGAACCAACCGCCTGTAGCAATTCCTCGACCGCAGCCAAAGCCAGCAGTACCAAAACCGTTAAATCGGGATACAGCAGCTCCAGTGGTTCAAGCTTGGCTAGCGGCAAAAGCCGCCGCTTTTGGCTCGGAACACACAACAGATAAATTAAAGCAAATTTTGGTCGAACCAGCTTTATCCCAGTGGCAAAAGCGCGTTCAAGACGATTTGCTCAATCGCCGCGTCCGGCGCTACAAGCACAGCCTTCAGGTCAATGGCGTGAAAAATGACCCAAAAAACAGCGATCGCGCCCAGGTAGATGCGACAGTTGTAGAAGTAGCCCAAGTTTACGAAAGAAACCGCCTGAACCGAGCTGCTTCTTATAATGAAAAGCTGCGCGTGCAGTACAACTTAGTGCGCCAAAATGGTAATTGGCGAATTCAGACTATGCAGGTGCTGAAATAGCAGTTTTAGCGATTAGTAATTGGCAATTAGCGATTAGGATTGTAACTTGTGGGGTTAGGGTTTAGCTTCACTTCTCGTTTACACTCGCACGTCGCTCAAATAGCTAACGGCTCACAGCTAATAGCTAATAGCTCAATATGACAGAAACTTTATTTCATGCTTACCTGCCCCTGATTGCGTGGACTAGTTTGGGGCTAATAATGCTTCGCCTAGTACCGGAGACTTTACCCCATTGGTTGGGGCGCGGTCTCTACTGGGTGGGAATTCCTTTGGAAATCCTGGCTTTGGCGCGTCAAACCAACTTTTCAGAGCCAGCAGGATTGGCTCCAGGGATTACTTTAGCAGCGATTGGCACTGGGGTGGCGATCGCTTATTTATGTTTAGCTAGCTTACAGCAGTTTGCTGCGCGATCGACCAATGCCAATATCTCAGGCTTTTTAGCTCAGCCGTGGGACAAGCCATCTTACCAAGGCAGTTTTATCCTAGCTGCGGCGCTAGGAAATACGGGTTTTGTAGGATTGAGTATCGTCCCTACCTTTATCGATCCAGAGTACTTGAGCTGGATCGTATTTTTCAGCATCACTCATAACATAGTTGGTGCTTACGGGTTTGGAGTACTCATTGCTAGTTATTTCGGTCGTTCCGAACAATCCCATCACTGGTGGATTCATCTTCGAGATGTTTTAACCGTACCGATTCTTTGGGCTTTTGCGATCGGTTATTTTACTCAAGATGTGGCACTCCCACCTGTAATTGAGTCAGGCTTGCAGGGATCGATTGATGTTGCGATCGCCTGCGCTTTTCTACTAATTGGGATGCGGTTGTCTCAACTACCTGGATGGAAAAGCTTTCAACAAGGGATAATTCCGGCTGTATTGCGAGTCATCGTTATCCCCGGATTGGTGGGTGTAGCAACTACTTTTGTATTGGGGTTATCGGGCGATCGCCGTTTGGCAATGGTGTTGATGTCTGGCGTTCCAACTGCTTTTGCCGGACTGATTTTTGCTGAAGAGTACGAACTCGACCGGACGACGATCGCCAGCAGTATTATTCTTTCTACTATTCTCTATCTTCTCGTCCTGCCTTTGTGGTTATACGTGTTTGGGAATTAGGGACTCGATCCAATACTTCTCGGTTAGCACTGCAAAGATCTTGAAGATCCCCCAACCCCCTTAAAAAGGGGGCAAAAATCCCCCCCTTTTTAAGGGGGGTTAGGGGGGATCTTGTCTTAACCAGGAAGTATTGGGACTCGATCGCGTATGTGACGTTTGTAGGGCGCACGGCTGTGCGCCCCTACTCATAAAAATCTTTATGGCTGTCTGCCCGATTACGTGAAGGCGATCGCTACGCAATGTCATTAAAATTTGACATAACTGAAGGAGTACGCGATCTCTTTCAATATTATGTCATGAATTCATGACATAACGATCCCCAAAAACCGATACCTGCGTGGGATCGATGGAAATCGGTCTTTTAACAACGATCTTGCTAAGAGTTTTTTTGCTACAAATAGTAAACAAAGCGATCCCCGCGATCCCAAAAAAATACTGTCTGCCGCAAGGCAAAGATGGCGATCGGGGAAAAGGGAGAAGAGAGCTTCTCTTTCACTAATTCTGAATTCCGAATTCCGAATTCCGAATTTGTACTTCATATCGGAGGTCAAATCTATGGCGAAAGAACGCCCACCTCTAGACGACATGACACTGCGGCAGTTGCGTCGGGTTGCTAGTGAATATAGCATCTCCCGCTACAGTCGAATGCGTAAGTCGCAACTATTGGCAGCAATACAACAAGCCGAGCGTACTAAACTCTCTAGCACTCAACCGCGTAATCTGGAGGCACAAGAAACAGTGGAAGCAGCTAAATTTGAACTGGGACAAGAAGACCGGACTGGTGGTTCCTTAGCTGACGTGGATGAGGGTTTGGCGGATTTACCTGGAGGCTACGGCGAAAGCCGAATTGTGCTGATGCCCCGCGATCCGCAATGGTCGTATACGTACTGGGATATTCCCAACGACCGCAGAGAAGAACTGCGTCGCCAAGGCGGACAACAGTTGGCGTTGCGCCTCTACGACGTGACAGATATCAACATCGAATTTCAAAGCCCCCACAGCATTCAAGAATACCCTTGCGACGAACTAGCGCGGGAATGGTATTTACCGATCCCAGTGAGCGATCGCGATTACGCAGTAGATATCGGTTATCGTTGCGTTGACGGTCGTTTTCTAGTTCTAGCTCGTTCCGCTACCGTCCACGTTCCCCCCGTCTATCCGAGCGATTGGATTGAAGACCACTTCGTTACCGTCAGCATGGAAGAAGATCTGCGCGGTAAGACTGTATTTGAACTGGTTCCCCCTGCTAAGCGTATGTCAATGGCAGCTGGTGGTGCAGCCGCTACTGGCAATCCAATCTACGATGAAATTTTCGGCATGGCTCAAGGTGCAGAAGCGCAGCGAGTTGCGGGTTCTCTGTTTGGTTCCATGCAGCAAGTTCCAGAACAAGCGATCAGTTCTTATGTCTTCCCCTCTGGCGTGGGAATGTGGGCAGTACCTACCGTATCTGGTTTAACCATGTCTGGCGTAGGTATGTCCGGCGTAGGCTTCTCCGCTTCTGCCGTTCCCATGCGTCCGCGTCAGTTTTGGTTAGTTGCCGATGCTGAGTTAATTGTCTACGGGGCAACCGAACCAGATGCAACAGTAACTATCGGTGGTCGTCCGATTAAACTCAATCCAGATGGGACATTCCGCTTCCAGATGTCATTCCAAGATGGGTTAATTGACTACCCAATTATGGCTGTGGCAGCTGATGGCGAACAAACTCGTTCGATTCACATGAAGTTCAACCGCGAAACCCCTTCGCGCAATACCAATACTAAGGAAGAAGCCGTTCTCGAATGGTTGCCTTAGTTTAGATCCCCCCAACCCCCCTTAAAAAGGGGGGCATACAGATCCATAAACCCGCCCACACAAAAAGCACAGCACATAGTAGGGGCGGGTTTTACAATAACCTCTGTTTCCCAACCAAAATCTGCACAAACCCGCCCGCACCACAACCGCGATCGATTTTTGATTTAATTTAATTGAGCCGCAATCTCGTCAGTCTTAGCTGCCATAATAAAGTCGTTTTTGTGTAATCCAGAAATGGCATGAGTCCACCAACTGACTTTGACCTTACCCCACTCGGTTAGCAATGCGGGATGGTGTCCTTCCGCTTCAGCAATTTCACCCACGCGATTCGTAAAATTCAAAGCAGTTTGAAAATCAGGAAATTTATAAGTCCGGGTTAAATGTGGTATCCCTTCTACTTCCACAATCTGCCAATCAGGAATTTGCGGTTTGAGTTGTGCCTCTTCCTCTGGGGTGACTCGTGGTGCATCCTTGTTGC
Organism: Chroococcidiopsis sp. CCALA 051; assembly: GCF_003015105.1. Classification (NCBI taxonomy): domain Bacteria; kingdom Bacillati; phylum Cyanobacteriota; class Cyanophyceae; order Chroococcidiopsidales; family Chroococcidiopsidaceae; genus Chroococcidiopsis; species Chroococcidiopsis sp. CCALA 051. The sequence goes on from NZ_PYCI01000151.1 coordinate 7,071, forward strand.
AAGCAGTACATTTTTGTTGTGTGAGAGTTTCCATAGCACTATCTACGTTGGTATCTCTAGTTTAATTTTATCGAGTGGGAGTAGATATGTAGACTGAAACCCATTACCAATTACCCATTACCCATTACCAATTACCCATTACCTTGCTTCCGCTCTTTCAATTTCAACAAAATCTCGGCGTGAATTTCGCGGGTGATGGGATAGAAATAGGCTAGAACTAAACCACCAATCAGAAAAATTACAGGCAAAATACTAGCAGCAAGACGAATGGCAAATAATGCCGACTCTGGTTGTGTTGGTAGTTCTTGTCCCGCCGCAGCTTCTCTAAACCCAGATGCTTGTAGGGCATTTCCAACTAAAAATAAACCGAAAGCTAAACCGAATTTTTGCAACAACACCATAAAACCATAAAAAATTCCTTCGCGGCGCTGTCCGGTATTGAGTTCGTCTAATTCAATTACATCCGGCATCATCGACCAGGGAATTAGATAAGCTGTAGATACTCCCATGCCTGTTATGACTGCTAAAGCAAACATTAAACCTAATTGTCCAGGTTGTAAGAAATATAGTCCGATCGCAGCTAAAATCCATAAAATTATTCCCATAAAATAAACAGTTTTTTTGCCAATTTTTTTACTTAGATGGCTCCACACTATTAACATGAAAATGGCAGTTCCTTGTACGGCAATGAGAACTGTAGGAACTTGTGCTTCTCTTAGTTGCAAGCAGTTGACAACAAAGTAAGGAATAATACTAGCTGTAACTTGTACTGCTAACCAAGAAAAAAGGTAAATTCCAATAACGTATAAGAACGGTTTGTTGGTAAAAACAATTTTGAATTGTTCTTTAATGGGTAGAGCAGGGGGTTCGTCAACTGCCGTGCGTCTGGCTTCAAATGCCAACAGGCGATCGCGCGTGCCGTAAACGCACCAGTAAAGTGATAAAGTTGCAACTACCGCGCAAATAGCTGCTAAAATGAAGAATTGTTGCTGGCGATCGCTAATTGTCGAAAAAACAATTTGTGCCAAAATTAGCGAAAAAATACTGCCACCAATGGAAAAAATAAAGCGAAAACTATTCAAGCTCGTCCGCTCGTCGTAATCTTGAGTTAGTTCTGGAGTCATTGCCGTATAAGGCAAATTGACCACAGTATAAAAAACTTGAGACACTACCCCAATGACGACGTAATACCAAAACAAGCTCCACATTTGGCTGGTAGGCTCGGTACTAAAGCGCGGTACAATCCACTGTAAAAAGAAGAAAATCCCAAAGGGAATGGCTCCATAAAATAACCAAGGTAAACGCCGACCCCAACGGCGAGATTTAGTTTTATCGGTCAGCACTCCTACAATTGGGTCATTAACTGCATCCCAGATTTTGCCAATCAGCAAAATGCTGCCAGCTAACCCGGCGGGAATGCCAGCCACATTTGTAAAAAAAACCAGCAGAAAAAATCCACCAATCCCAGCAGCAATTGCTGGTCCCAAATCCCCTGCACCATAGGCAAGTTTGGTTTTTAAGTCTAACTTGTCACTTAAAGATGTTGCTTCAGAATCACCATTAGGGGAGGAATTATGCATAAACAAGATGGTAAAAGTTTAGAATAAATGACTCTGCCATCTAGTATTAGCGCTAAATTGTACCCCTTATGTCAGATCTTTATGTTTCTTGGTCGGACTACCACCGCACAATTGAGAAGTTGGCAGTCCAGGTTTATCAGTCGCAGTGGCACTTCAATCAAATCGTCTGTCTCGCGCGGGGAGGCTTGCGGGTAGGCGACATTCTTTCCCGCATTTACGAACAACCGCTAGCAATTTTAGCAACTTCATCTTATGTGGGTGCAGGTAAGCAAGAAAGAGGTAGTCTAGTTGTCTCCCGTTACTTAACCATGACAACAGATAAATTAGGTTCTCGCATCCTCTTGGTTGACGATTTGGTAGACTCTGGCGTGACGCTACAGCAGACTGTTCCCTGGTTGCAAGAGCAATTTGGTACGGAAGTTGAAGAAATTCGCACCGCCGTATTGTGGTACAAGGGTTGTTCTGCGTTCGTCCCAGATTATTATGTCGATTATTTACCCGATAGTCCTTGGATTCACCAACCGTTTGAGCCTTATGAAAAGATGAATATTGCGGAACTAGCTGCATCACATCAGGAGGCGGGAGTCTCGTAGGGACGGATGTTGTCCACAAGCTTAAGAATTTGGGGGACAGGAACAAAGAGAATATTGTAATTGCTTGCGGGAGGATAATTTGCGAAACCGCCAGATAAATGCAATAGATGCGATCGCCAGTCCAATTGACTGTCCGATCCACAACCCTACACCACCCAAACCAAATTGGAAACCTAGTAGATAACCACTGGTCAAACCAGCTCCCCAATAAGCTAAAAAGCCTAGTAACATGGGGACGCGAGTATCTTGCAGTCCTTGCAGTACGCCATTGGCAGTTCTTTGCACTCCATCGACAATTTCTCCTAAAGCTGCTACGAACAGCATAGGGACAGCAATTGATAAAACGTTTGCATTTGCTGGGTCGCGAAGATCGATAAATAATCCTATTATTTGTTGAGGAAAAATTAACACCGCGATCGCCATGAGTGTCATCGAGCCAGCACCCAAAACCATACTGACGTATCCAGCTCGTTTGGCTGCTTTTAAGTTGTGCTGTCCCAGCCATTGACCGACTCGCACCGTTGTCGCGTATGACATCCCCAAGGGAACCATGTAAAAGACGACTGTAGTTTGTAAAACGATTTGGTGTGCTGCCAAAATCTCAGTTCCTAACATCCCCATCAGGAACGTGACAATATTAAACAGCCCATATTCTATAGCTGTCGCTATCCCAATCGGCGCACCCAGCCACAGCAGTTCCCAAATAATGCGCGGTTTAATTTGATGTAATGCCTGAAAAATACCGTAAATTCTTAGTTGCTTGTGCCAGAGTATGTAGACGGCTAAAGACAAAAATCTACCCCAAAAACTGAGAGCGCTTGTCAATGCCAAACCCACCAGTCCCAGGCGCGGAAAACCAAACATACCCAAACCTAAGAGATAATTACCTGCGATATCAAACAGCGTCCAAGCGATCGCAATAACCATAACCGGACGTGCTTGCGATACGCCAGCTACTAAACTTCTGAGTACGGTAAACCCCAAAGCTGGAAATATTCCCCAAAGTGCAACATCTAAATATTCATTGGCTAAAGCAGCAGTTCTAGAAGTTTGTCCGAGCTGAAGCATCAGCAAGTCCAAATGTCCGACAATCGGCATCAGAGCAATTGCCAGAACCACCGATATCCATAACCCCTGGCGCGTTATCTGCGTGACTCGCGATTTATCTCCTGCACCATACGCTGCTGCTACAAGCGGGCTAACTCCTACCACCATGCTAGTTGCGGTATTTAACAGCGTCATAAACGTGATGGAGGCTAATCCGCCTGCTGCGAGAGTTTCTTGTCCCAACCTACCCATGACGACCGTATCGGCAAAACCCGTGACAGATTGGGCAAGTTGGGCGCTGACTAAAGGAATAGCAAGTTTGAGAAACTCCTTAATTTCAGTCTGAATGTTGAAGCGAAGGGTATGAGAAGACATGACAAAATATCTAGGACTGTATAGTAGGGAGCAGGGAGCAGACGAAAAAGTTGTAGAATCAAAGTTTGTCAAATTAATTTTGAGTAGGATCGGGCATAAAAAGAATTGAGCCAATCGTGAATATAATGCTGGCTGAAAAATGCAAAACAGCAGACAAAGTAACCCCTTTAGAAATTTCTAATATGGCATCAAATACAAACATTAACGAGCCAATTAGAAATAACCAACCAGCAACAGAGCCGCGATCGCGCTGGTTGAGAATATTGGCGATCGCAATACTTTTTATCGACTTTACTAAATCGATTGCTTGACAATTATCCCCGTTTGCATACTTTTGTAGCAGCATCTCAATCTCCTAAGATTTGAATGAAACTCAGGCAGTTAGCTTTGGCGTTACATACTGTAACCTTTACCGTTACAATTACAGAATAAGGAAACTCAAAGCTTCGATCTATTTGAATCTTGCGCGACTATCAAAATCTTGCGGTCAGTTTTGTAGAAGGCTAAAGCACAGATGGCGAAAGCATTACACACTCCAACACGCGATCCCAAATTACCGATCGCATCGAGTCAAAATTTAGGTTGGGAATCAATTATTGTTGAAGAATTTCAGCAACCCCCTGGAGGAATAGAGCATTTCGCCTTGCCAGAACACGCGCTCGCCGTATGTCTAGCGACGAAACCCAATCGCCTGCATCAAATTATGGGCGATCGCCGTTATGTAGGACTCTATACTAAAGGCGATATTTCCATCACCCCTGCTCATCTCCCTTCTTCATATCGCTCGGAAGGCGAGGATTGCTACTTACACATCCAAATCCCGCCCCAGTTCTTACAACAGGTAGCAAAAGAAGCGATCGAAATCGATCCTAATCGCCTCGAAATTATACCGGAATTTCGGGTACGCAACCCGCAAATCGAGCAGATAGCGATGATGTTGCGATCGGCATTGCATCAAAACGATGCTTGGGTGAATCGCCTCTATATCGAATCTCTAGCAAACCTGCTAACAGTGCATTTACTTCGCGACTATGCCACAACTCAACCACGTGTAGCACTTTATGAGGGAGGATTAGGCGATCGTAGATTATTGCAAGTTTCAGAATATATCAACGCTCATCTAGATCGAGATATTAAACTAGCAGATTTAGCTCAAATACTTAGTATGAGTCAGTTTCATTTCAGCCGCCTATTCAAGCAATCTCTGGGAATTTCTCCCCATCAATACTTACTTCAGCAAAGAGTAGAACGAGCAAAACAGTTATTAAAACAAACAAACCTATCGGTAGTCGAAATCGCTTTACAATCCGGCTTCAACAGCCACAGCCATCTGAGCCAACAATTTCGTCAACTCACAGGCATGACACCCAAAGCTTACCGAGCCGGATGAACAAAGTCAAAAGTCAAAAGTTAAAAGTCAAAACTAGCGTCTTTCTTTGCGCCTTTGCGCCTTTGCGCGACATACAAAATAAAACTTTTGCAATAACCCGGTTCTAACGAACACCAAACAACCACAACCACAGTGGTAAAGTCAACAACAGACTTGCAGAACCGAGTGCTAAAGCCGTCACAGCCAAATCGCGATCGAGATCGTAAGCTTCCGCAATTACGAGAGTAGCAAAAGCGGGAGGCATAGCCATTTGTAAAACGATCGCTAGTTGAGGCGCGCCTGTAAAACCACATAGAGTTAAGACACTACCTACAACTAAAGGAACGATCAGCATTTTAATTGTTAAACTAACTGCGGCTTTGGGTAGATTGTGCCAAGACTTGAGATGTTGCAAGCGCATCCCGATGAGAACCAACGATAAAGCAACCACACTCCAACCCAAGCTGGATAAAACTGATTCTGCGACAGCAGGTAAGGCAACTTGACGAAATAACAAGCCAAACCCCATACTCCACAAAGCAGGATTGATTAATATTGCCTGGATGAGTGAAGTGCGATCGCTAACTCCCTTCCCAAATCGCGCCGCTAGCACTACACCTAAACCATAAGATCCCAAAGTCGATCCCAACAAATCGTAAAACAGCGTCCAGCCAAAATACTGCGTTCCCACCACCGCCAAAGCCACGGGAAACCCAATATAACCCGTGTTGCCTACCATAGCAGCTAGCAGAAAACTACCTTGGGTAGGTAATGGGTAATGGGTAATTGGTAGTTGTTGGTTGTTGATTGTTGCTTCCCTACTCCTCTGCTCTTGTTTTTTGACTTTTAACTTTTGACTTTTGACTTTTAGCTTAATCCACCCCCACGCTAAACCTGCTCCGAGTAAAATAGCTATCCAAGCGCATATCGGCGCAATCCAAATAGCACCTGACAAGTCGGCTTGGCGCAAGAAGGCAACAATACTAATCGGGACTCCAATCCAAAACAGAAATTGTCCCAAAGTATGGGGAGAGAGTTGAGGTATTCTGCTGCTGGCGAAAAAGCCTAACGAAACCAATCCAATTAATTGGGCGTATAGTATCAAAAGCTGCATTACGAAAAGAAAATTATTCTTCTGAAAGAATTAGTAGGGAATGGGGAATAATGGACTAGTGCAGTTTAACGAATTGACACTTAGCCGTTAATCAGTCTTAAGTTTACAATTGCCAATTGTAAACTTGACGTTGGCGGGGCGAACTGTAAGGAGTGAGTTGTGGATAACGCTGACTTATCGAGAAAGCGACAAAAACATTCAAATTCTGCAAATCGTCGATCGCCCGATGATATTCCAGAGGCTTTGCGGGATGCAGTTCCTCCTAATTCTGCCACTCCATCAAACCGTGCTTCCAGTGGCAAGCCAATTTACTTCATTGGTGGCTTAATTGCTGTAGGCGCGATCGCGGTGGGGACTGGTTTATGGTACTTTAATGCTCCGTCGCCAAATACAGTCACTCAGCCTACACCTACTGTTTCTCCCAGCCCAACTGTTTCTACTAGCCCTGCAACACCACAATCACCAGTAGCAGTCAATCCTTCTCCCGCTCGCTCGGACAACCTTTTAGGACATTTACCTTATCAAGAAGCCCCCGAAACAGAACTCGTGCCAATTCTACCAGGAAGTGCCATGAGGTTGCGTCAAGCTGCTGCCGAGGAGTTTCAGGCGATGGTACGGGCAGCTAGGGCTTCAGGTATAAATTTAGTGCCGATTTCCGGTTTTCGTTCTACCCAAGATCAGCAGCACATCTATTTTGATATTCAAGCAGAACGGGGACAATCCGTAACCAAACGTGCCGAAGTCAGCGCCCCTCCAGGCTACAGCGAGCATCATACAGGTTATGCCGTAGATATTGGTGATGGGAATACCCCGGCAACAAATTTAAATACTAATTTTGAGAAGACAAAAGCCTTTAAATGGTTAGAGGCAAATGCAGCGCGATTTCACTTTGAAATGTCTTTTCCTAAGAATAATTCTCAAGGGGTGAGTTACGAACCCTGGCACTGGAGATTTGTTGGCGATCGCGATAGTTTAGAAACATTTTATAAAGCCAAAAATCTCGATCGCAATACGCCCTAATTGTTGTTGCAATGTTATAACTCTCGTGCTTTTTATAATGAATAGAGAAGGCGAGCGGAATAGTTTAAATAGAATCTTATGACGTATTATACGAAGAGGTTATTATTTAATAATCTCCTACAAGCCAGTTGTATATATTACTTTCAGTGCAATCAGTAATTATACAGCTTAAGCTGAGTGGGGCGTAACCGAAAAACTATCTTATTAGACTCAAAATCGAGGTGATTTTGGTCTGCCTGCTAAGGCATTGATTTGAATTACTTGATGGGATAACTAAGCAATGTTTGCAAAAGAAGTTTTCCTAGATAACGGTGGAGCTGACGTAATTGTTTCAGATGGTAAAAATGAATGTTGTACCTTCTCTTATCCATACCAAATTCAGAAAGGTGAAGAGATTATCTCCCCCCTTGTAATTTTTGAAACAGGTAATATTGTTAAGTCAACTGCTTCGGAGGTCAGCATTCGACATCAAAAGTTTTTGTCAAAATATAATTATTGGATAATTGCTAGAGTTGTGGATGTAGACAATGGTGAAATAAGTGTAGGTAATCTGCGTATGATACTGGACGCTGATATGTTGCCAGGTGATATTAGAACAGACGAGATTATAGAATTTGCGGCGGAGCGTATCGATTTGTAATAGTTGTTGCATAACAATTGCGTGCAGCAGATTACGGATTGGTAGTGCAATTTTGTAAAGGATAGAGGAAAATAGCCAGGAGTTGAATTTTTCCCCAAATAGTCAGGCATGAAACCC
>NZ_PYCI01000242.1:0-3667 GCF_003015105.1 Chroococcidiopsis sp. CCALA 051
TCTCTACTGATTCCCTAGTTCTCGCGATCGCCTAGTTGCAGCAACTACGGCTTCAATTAGGGCAGAACGAAAACCTGCTTTTTCTAAGGCTGATACTCCAGCAATTGTCGTTCCGCCGGGGCTAGTGACGCGATCTTTTAATTCGGCTGGGTGAATGCTTGTTTCTTGTAACAGCTGCAACGTGCCTTTAACAGTTTGCTGGGCGAGTTGGTTAGCAATATTTCGAGGTAAGCCTGCGGCTACGCCACCATCAGCTAATGCTTCTACTAAGATGGCTACATAAGCCGGACCCGAACCAGAAAGTCCCGTAACGGCATCCATTAGCGACTCTGAAACTTCTACGACCTCTCCTACTGCTGAAAAGAGTTGCAGGGCAATTTGTTTGTGAACGTCGCTGGCGCGATCGCCTAGAGCGATCGCCGTCATACCTGCGCCAACTGTAGCAGGGGTATTGGGCATTGCCCGAATAACTGGTAAATGAGGAAAAGCCTTCTCTAGCTGCTGTAAGGTTACGCCTGCCATGATGGAAATTATCAACGGCAATTGTGTTGTAGTAGGGGCGCACAGCTGTGCGCCCCTACCGGATACATCTGCCAAGTCTTGGCTAATTGCTGCAAATACCTGCGGTTTTACTGCCAATACAACTGTATCTGCCGATAAGACTTTGGCATTTTCTGTTGTTACTTGAATGCCATATTGTTGCTGCAAAAAATTGCGGCGTGACGGCTGCGGTTCGCTGGCTATGACTTCTAGAGGCTGATAAATTTGCCCACTAATAAGGCGGGATAAAATGGCTTCTCCCATTACCCCGCCACCAATAATACCTAACTTAATTGACGATTTTTCCATAGCGATCGGCTCATAGCTATCAGTCTGCTTTGTCATTTGTCATTTGTCGTTTGTCATTTGTATTTATTGATGTTTGTAACCAATGACTCATGACTGATGACGATTGACCGTCTAGGAGCTGAAGAACCGTATTTTAACCAGATTGAGCTATTCTAGTCGATTCAGCCGTCCATGCGGGTGCGGGTGCGCTCATGCGCTGGGGACGTGTCGGTACGGCTTGTGGGAGGTCGTGACCCAGAGTTCCTGGAGTTGTGACTTGAACGCATAGCGGTGTAAACAGGAAGATGCTTTCACCCACTCGCTCTTGGTGTCCGTCCATTGCGTAAGTTCCGCCAGCCACAAAATCCACAGCGCGTTGTGCTTGGTCTGGTTCCATCATTGTTAAATTTAACACCACCATCTTGCGATCGCGCAGAGCTTGAATGGCTTGTGGCATTTCCTCAAAGGAACGCGGCTCCATCAGAACTACTTCGTAATTACCGTTCAATGCTCCATGCATATCAATTACATTCCCTTTACCACCTGCGTTAACTTGATTCCAGCGACGCTGCTGGCGCGTTTCTTTTTCTGGTACAGGGGTAGGTTCGGGTGAGTATGCCTCATCCCCTGATTCTTCAATATCATCGAATTCGTCTTCGTATTCGTACTCTTCGTTAGTACCAACGAGCCAATGCTTCAGCTTAGAAAACGTACTCACTTCACTCTCCCTTGCGTTACACGCTACAAATCTACTGGGAAAAACCGTTTCGAGCAACTACCAAATAAGCAATGATTTAGAAGTTGGCGTTCATGTTATCCGCCTTTTTGAGGTTTCACTGCGAATCTTAGCAATTCTTGAAATTTGATAAATCGCCTTTTTTGTAGTCAAATTTACAAGTTTCGGCTATTTCTCAGCTTGAATTTTGACTTCACAGTATACAGTTGTCAAGTCTATTTTTCGGAAATTTTTAATATTCACTTTGGTTTTTCTTCCAAAAGTTATTTGACATGCGAAATAATAAATTAGAAACTGAGGACTAAGAATTATCTGAGAAGTCAACCGATCTCTGGTCACTGGTCACTGGTCACTGGTCACTGGTCACTGATAAATGCGATCGCCAAAAATTATCCGTCCTAAACGTACCATCGTTGCTCCAGCTTGGACGGCTAATTGGTAATCGTCAGACATTCCCATTGATAGCTGGTGCATTTGAAGATTAGACCAGTGTTGCTGCCGAATTTTGTCAGCCAAATCGCGAGTTTGCTCGAAGAAATTGAGAATTTCGGCATCATTCAAATCTAAGGGTGGAATTGCCATCAAGCCTTCGATTTGCAGATTGTGGCAGCGATTTAGTTCTGGTAAGCTGGCTAACAAGTCGGGAATAGTCCAACCAGACTTATTGGGATCGCTGAGAATTTTGACCTGCAAACACACTTGAGGACGGCAAGATAACTCTTGCGCCAGTCGGTCTAAACGTTGAGCCAACTTTAAGCTATCGAGAGAATGAATCCATTGAAAAAGTTCTACAGCTCTTTTGGCTTTGTTGCTTTGCAAACTCCCAATCAAGTGCCAAGTGATATCTGGTAAATCTTGTAACTGTTGCTGTTTGCTAGCGGCTTCTTGAATGCGACTTTCGCCAAAATCCCGAATTCCGGCTTGATATGCTACTCGCATCGCCTCTACGGATACCTGCTTGGTGACGGCGATTAACCGGACGGTAGCTGGTAGTTGTTGACGGATAAGCGCAATACGTTCGGCAATCTGATTAGTCATTGGAAGGTGGCTTGCAAAGTCTTCTGTAATCGATCGTACTCTTGGTATTGACCGTTACGACGTAAGAACCGCAGTCGAGTCTCCAATAGTAAGCGAGCTTCAGAACGACTCACTGGCTCGAATTTCATCCCTGAAGCTTCAATCGTCACTAAAAAAAACAAGCGCTGGGCGTAGAGGGTGGTGAAAAGTTCTTGATGTTCTTCCAAAAGGCAGATGCGGAATAACAACCCAAATGTAGGATGATTCAAATAATTTTCTGTATTCATCAACAGCGATCGCAGCTTAAAACATGTATTTTATGGCAGTGAGGTATATCGATTGTCTAAATTTGTAATTTGTATTTCATTATTCACAATTTGTTTTAAGTTTATTGAGATAATTTCTAAATTCTTCTGTCTTTATGTAGAACTATAAAGTTGCTGAAAGCGATCGCCTTGAGGATCGCTCCTAAGAACAGACGAGGATTGCCGTAGCGATCGCGTAATCTCCGTCATGGCTCAAACTCAACTGCCACTGCAACTGTCCCCAAGAATCTACCATTGCTAACGCTCGTGCGTGTAGTTGCACGGTAGGAACGCCGCTCGGTTGACGGCAAATCTCAACGTCAGTGTAGCCTACGCCCAACCAGCCAGTCCCCAAAGCTTTGACCACAGCTTCTTTCGCCGCCCATCTCCCAGCTAGTTTATTCATCGCATTACGACTAGGAGCATTTCGCTCGTAACGACAATCCAATAGCTCATTTGGCGTGTAGACGCGCTGCAAAAAGCGATCGCCAAATTGCCCTATTACCTTCTCAATTCGAGGAATATAAATAATATCCGTTCCTAACCGTAGCATCAGTTGTCAGTTGTCAGTGAAGAAAGGGAGCAGGGAGCAGGGGGAATTACTTGCGAATGCGCGACTTACGACTTCATTCTTCTGTCCTTTTTAAGGCGATGATTTGGGCTTGAGCTTTGTGCAAGGACTCATACCATTCTCGCTCGGGGTCGCTGTCAGCAACGATCCCCGCTCCAACTTGTCCCCAAACTTGATTGCGGGAGTTGTGAATAGGGTGTGGGGTGTGGG
>NZ_PYCI01000152.1:0-14799 GCF_003015105.1 Chroococcidiopsis sp. CCALA 051
GTGATAATAGACAATCAACTAAAACTATAAATCTATCAATAATAAATAACTCTATTTCAGTAGAATGTTTACAAAAGTAAATTTCTCGATGCCCTTCTTTGCGTCTTTGCGTCTTTGCGCGACATAAAAAAATACCCCTGTAAAACGTCTAATATCAAGTTGTCTCAACAAGAAAAATTAACAAATGAGCGATCGCGACGTAGATGTCATTGTCATTGGTAGCGGTATAGGTGGCTTGACTACCGCTGCTTTATTATCTCGTTATGGCAAAAGAGTCACAGTCTGTGAAAGTCATACCATAGCTGGGGGTGCAGCCCATAGTTTTTCTCGCCAGGGATTTCATTTCGATTCCGGTCCCTCCTTCTACTGCGGTTTAAACGACTCCCACAGCCGCAACCCCCTGCGTCAAGTCTTAAATGTTTTAGAAGAAACTCTCCCAGCCATACCTTACGATCCTTTGGGACATTACCATTTTCCTGAAGGAACTTTACCTGTTTACAGCCAACAAAAACGCTATCTAGAAGCAGTAAGGCAATTTACCCCTCAAGGATCGAAAGAATTAGAGCGATTTATTCAGCGCTTGCTACCCTTGTACGACACTTTACAGGGCATTCCCACAATATTATTACGGGCTGATTGGCAACTGATACCCGTTCTCATGGGGCGTTGCTTGCCCTCATTAGTCAAAATGTTACCCCATTTGGGTTTAGTCCAAAGCTCGGTAGGACAAGTCATGGATCGGGAAGTTAGCGATCGCTGGGTGAGGCGACTGATTGACTTAGAATGTTTTCTACTATCGGGTTTAAAAGCACATGGAACGATCGCCCCAGAAGTTGCTTTTATGTTAGGCGAACGCTCTCGTGCTGGGGTAGAGTATCCAATTGGGGGTAGTGGGGCGATCGTCGATGCTTTAGTACGCGGGTTAAAACGTTGGGGTGGCGAGTTGCGCTTGGGCTGTCATGTCGAACAAATTTTGGTAGAGTCTGGTAGAGTTACAGGCGTGCGCTTGCGAAAGGGAGAAATCCTTCATGCACCAATTGTTATATCCAACGCTTCCATTTGGGATACCTACGGTAAATTATTACAGCCAGAAGATTTACCCACATCCTATCGACAGACAGCGTTAGCTACCCCAGCAGTAGATAGTTTCATGCACCTGCATTTGGGTATTAAAGCCGAGGGGTTGGACAATTTAACCGGACATCATGTTGTCGTCCACGATGCAGAACGCGACATCACGACTCCTGGTAATACCTGCATGATCTCCATTCCTTCAGTGTGGGATGATTCTCTTGCACCCCCAGGACATCATGTGGTTCACGCCTATACTTTAGAATCACACGAACATTGGCAGCGAGATAATAGCTATCAAGAACGCAAAAAAGAGCGATCGCAATCTTTATATCGTGCTTTAGAAAGAGTTATTCCAGATATTAGACAAAGAATTGTCTTAGAACTGATTGGTACACCGCTAACTCACGCGCATTATTTACGACGTTACCAGGGAACTTATGGAGCGGCGATCGCGGCTGGTAAGGGTATGTTTCCCAGTACTCACACTCCGATTTCGGGATTATATCGCGTTGGTGATAGTACCACGCCTGGAATTGGCGTGCCAGCTGTTGCCGCTTCAGGAATTTTGTGTGCCAATACTCTAGTTCAACCGCAGCAGACAGCAGAATTGCTGAATATTCAGTAACTAAAAATACCGCGATCGCAGGCAGTTACAAAACTAATTCTTGCGCAAAGCAGTAGTTACAAAACTCATTACTATTACAAATCGAACTGTTATCGTAAATACACTCTTTGGCTGTTATTCGCCATATTTTGATTCATGTCGCAAAAATTACGCTGCATTCAGTACCTACTCGCTCTTATACAGTTTTGCAGCGCAAATGATGTATAAACTACATCTTTTTGCCATTTTTTGTGCAGCCAAATAATTGAGGATTGGACGTGAGAAGAAGAGACTTTATCACGAGAATTGCTGCGTCTGCTGGTACTACTTATGCAGTTATGCAAGCTTTGGATTTGATCGAAAAACCAGCAACAGCACAAAAATCCCCGTTTCAACTTCAACGTCGAGGAGGTAATAAGCGTATTATCATTCTCGGTGCTGGGTTAGGTGGCATGACTTGCGCTTATGAATTGAGCAAAGTCGGCTACCAATGCAAAATTTTAGAAGCCAGAGAACGTTCAGGGGGTCGTTGCTGGACAGTTCGCACAGGAGATAAATTCACCGATACTTTAGGTCAGACACAGACCATCGGATTCGATCGCGGACAATATTTCAACCCCGGTCCCGCTCGGATTCCCTATCATCACGTCACGATTGACTATTGCAAAGAACTGGGTGTTCCGTTAGAAGTCATAGTCAACCTCAGCCGCCAGCAATATATTTACCGCGAAAACGCAGGATCGCTATCCGGTCGCAAGGTTCATTTTCGCGAGGCGATCGCCGATATGCGGGGATACATTTCCGAACTCTTAGCGAAGGCAATTAGTAAAGATGCAGTTGATGCACCTCTAACTGTGGAAGATAAGGAGAAAATGATTGAATTTCTCCGCACTTATGGCGGTTTAAACCCAGACTTGTTTTACAAAGGTTCTAGCCGACGTGGTTACTCTACGTATCAAGGAGCGGGCGATGCGCCTGGAGTCGTTGATGACCCTTACGATCTGAGTGCGTTGTTAGAGTTGGGATTTGCTGGGAACGAAAGTTTTGAATTTGGCTTCAACCAGCAAATGACGATGTTTGAGCCTGTAGGAGGAATGGATGCGATCGCCAAAGCTTTTGAAAAGCAAGTGGGACGATTCATTACCTACGGCGCAGTGGTGACAGAAATTCGTAAGACTCCCAACGGCGTGCAAATTTTGTACAAAGATAAATCGGGTAACGTCAAGCAAGAGACAGCCGACTACTGCATCTGTAATATTCCTCTATCAGTACTGAAAGATATTCCCTCTGATTTCGCTCCCGACATGAAAGAAGCGATCGCCAGCGTGGAATATGCCGTCACGGGTAAAAGTGCGTTACAGTTCAACCGCCGTTTTTGGGAAGATGACGAAGACATCTTCGGTGGTATCACTCAAACTGACCAAGACATCACTCAGATCTGGTATCCCTCCACAGGTTATCTGTCTCAAAAAGGCGTAGTTTTGGGCTACTACAACTTTGGTTCAACAGCAGAGACAGTCGGAACCCTCGCCCCCGCAGACCGCGTAGCTTTAGCATTGGAACAAGGGAGTAAGATTCACCCGCAATATAACAACCACTTTGAGAATGGCTTTTCGCTGTTCTGGTCAACAGTGCCTTATAGCAAAGGTGGATGGGCGGAGTACACCACTGATGTCAGAACGACTTACTATCCGCGACTGAATCAACCAGATGGCAACATCTATTTGTGCGGCGAACATCTCAGCTACCTCACAGGTTGGATGGCTGGTGCTTTTGAATCTGCTCGTCTCGTCTCTACACAGATTGCGGCTCTATGAGCGTTATTTGTCATTGGTGCGCAATCGGGATTTTATTGACATTCTCCTATCTCCGGTACGGGCGGGTTTTGAAGGTAGATTTCTTGCTGTCGGCATGAATTTTTGGCTAAACCCGCCCCTACAAATGCTTGGCTTTTGATTTTTGATTGTTACCCAAAAATTACCCAAAAATTAACTATGAAACGCTTCATCAATCAACTTCAACTTGGAAAAATTAGTGTTTGGTTATTAGCAATTGTTTGTGCTAGCTTAATTGGTCTGCAAATATTTGGGATTCATCTTCAAGCTGTAGCCAAACCAGCTGCACCGAAAGAGGTAGTGTTTTACGGTTCGCCAACCTCTTCAATTGCTTCAGCCGTCGCCGTACCGGAAGACCAAGCTTACTATTGGACGAGTGGCACAGTCCCACCAGTGATTAATCCCGATGCTCCACTGCGGACGCGCGATCGCTATGGCGATACAAAAACTCAGGCGATCGGTATTCTAGAACGAATTCAAGCTTTGTTGGCAGATGTGAACCTGAAATTATCTGATGTGGTCTATCTGCGCGTTTATCTGGTGGCAGATCCCGCAATGGATAATCAAGTCGATTACCAGGGTTGGTTTGACGCTTACGCTCAATTTTTCAACAATCCAGAAAATCCAGTCAAAACTGCCCGTTCTACCCTAGCTGTAGCTGGATTAGTCGATCCTGGTTGGTTAATTGAAATCGAAGCCGTTGCCGTTTATCCTCCCAAACATTAAGAAGTCGGAATTCGGAATTAAAAATCTTGCGTGCATCTACACAATTGGGGAGCAATTAAGCGGTAGAGTAACTCAAGTAGCGTTAAAGCGAATTTGTAGACATCAGGCTGTAGCTATGAGTCATAGCAGAATTTTGGGTACGGTATTTATTTTAGGTAGTTGGGCGATCGCAATCTCTCCCGTAACAGCCAATCCAGTAGAGGTTGTAGACTTTACACGCAATTCCCAGACCCTACAAAGTACTCAGTCCAAACAGGTTGATTTTACCGTCAACATCACTCGTCCCCAATCTTTTGCCGAGCTAATACAACAAGCGGAAATCATCGCCGCAAACTTGACCCGACTAGGATTTCAAGAAAACTCCAAGTTGCGCGAAATGTCCGTCCGCATTTTTGGCGAACGTAACGGACAAGAAGCACCTCTATTGTTTGCCAAAGTTTCTCGCTTTGACTGGCAAAAGCAACCTCAAATTCAAAACTGGAGCCAATATTTTACGAGTTCTGGTGTATTGCTTGGTCTCATAGAAGTCGAACAGCAGCCCTCTTCTCCTACGTCTACCGCACCGACTTTTCGTCGCTCTACTCCCCCAACCTCCTCTACTCCTTCAATCTCCACTCCTCCAGTTCCCATTCCTACCCCGCCTACGGTAAAACCATCAAGCAATACATCTCCACCTGCTAATAGTTTGCCTCCAGTTAATTCGCCTCCAGGTGGAGCCAGCCTAGAAGAAGAAGATCCCGGTTATAGGTAAATTAGTTATCAGTGGCTAGTGGCGCTTTGGCTAGTTGTACTGATAAACGTTCACTGTCCCAGTTTAATTTCCCCTGCTTTATCTGCACTAGCAAGAGTTTTACCATCGGGACTTATAGCTACTGCATAAACATCTTCATCGTGTTTGCTTAAAGTATTGAGCAGCTCGCCCGATCGCGGATTCCATAATTTGATGGAATGGTCTTCTGCACCGCTAATTAGTACTTGTCCGTCCGCTCGAAAAGTCAGAGAATTAATGTGGTCTGAATGCCCTTTCAAAGTATGTAATAAATCTCCAGTTTGTAAATTCCACAGCCTAATTGTGTTGTCATTTCCACCACTGGCAACTATATTTCCATCGGGACTCATGGCGATCGCAATGACTCGGCTAGTATGCCCTTGTAGCGTGCTGAGTAATTGTCCCGTGTTTAAATTCCAAACTCTGACTAAATTGTCTGCACCACCACTTACAATCGTGTAACCATTAGGACTAATTGCTACGGCACGAACTGCACTTGTATGTCCGCTCAAAGTTCGTAGTAAAACTCCCGTACTTAAATCCCAAACTTTAATCGTGCGATCGCTACTACCGCTGACAATATGTTTGTCATCGGGACTCACAGCCACAGCACGAACTGTATCTGTATGTCCCCGCAAGGTACGGATCGGTTCCCCGGTTTGCAAATCCCAAACTTTAATCGTGCGATCGCTACTACCGCTAATTAATTTATCTCCGCCAGGATCGATCGCTACCGACCAAATTGCACCTGCATGAGCATCAAGAATTGTCCGAATTAATTCTCCAGTTTTTAAACTCCACAACTTAATTGCGCGATCGTTACCACAGCTAGCTAAAATTTGACTGTCAGGACTAAAAGCCAGCGACCAAACAGTATGAACATGTTCGAGTACTGTCGGTACTTGGTGATTGTATGTCGTGTCTGCGGCAATAGTTTCGCTCATGGATAGCTGGCGCAAATCTTGCCAGCGAGTTGCACCATAAGCTATCCCTAATATTGCCAAAACTGTCAGTGTAACTGCCCCCAACCAAGATTTTGGTTGGCGTTGAACGAGATCGTCTTCTACCGTTTTTTCCTGCATTTCGCTGGTTAAAACTGCTACCGTACTCTGACGGTCTGCTTCCCAATCTGTACCTCGATCGTCTGTACCTTTACTATGAGCTACGATCGCTGTATTGAGCGTTGCATTTTCCAACCACCAAAGTGCTGTTCTTCTAATGGTTGCTTTAGCTAAATAAATCTGCTGCGGATCGTCAAATGCGTGTATATTTGGTGCTAAATTTGTCGAGGTTTCTCCTAGTCTTCTCCTAATATACTGATGCATTTCTGCTACAGAAATTGTGCGATCGCGATCTAAATCTGCTGCGCCAGTTTCAATTCCTTCTACTAAGTAATGAGTATATGTTGAGAGTTCAAATCCCTTATGAGAACATTCTGTTGCTGTATTTCCAGCCGTCAATATTACCCTACCTATTCCTCCTAACTGCTGTTGGAGATTGCCAATCATGGGATTTTGCGTCCATCCATCTATCACAGTAGAATTGTCGGCGCAACAATCGAGAATGACAACCTGTTGTTCTGCCGGACTGTCATTCATGATATTTTTAATTAGATGAGATGGGATTGCAGTCGGTGCAACCAGTTCTCCGTTGGGATTTTTACAAGTTAAGCGAGTGGGAAAGTAAAATCTGCCATAGCGATCGCTGACGTGATGACCGGAGAAATATAATAATACTAAGTCATCCGGCTGGCGTGTCTGGGCGTTAAATAAAGTTGCGATCGCTAATTGCATTGTCAGTGGATCGGGATTTTTGAGGATTTCTACCTCTGTAAAACCACCCATTTCTGGATGCTGTAAGACCCGTTGCATTGCTACCAAGTCCTTTCCAACTCCAGGTAACCAGTTAAAACCAGGTCCGTAATCGCTTACGCCGATCAGCAATGCCACTCTAGCCATTGGTGACTTCCTCCCTGATGTTTTGTAGATGCGTCGCCACCAGTCCCTACACGAATTCCAAGTGTTTTTTCATACAAGCCTATGAAAGCTTGATGATACCTCTCTAATTTTAAAGATAAAGTAAAGCAATTATTATTCAACCGCAAAAATATAGATTGTCATGTCTTCCTCAAAGTAAAGCTTTTTGGTATCTTTTAATACTCAGTTGAATAATGAGCTAGCAGATTCAAGCTTTTTATACCTGCTTCTAAAGGAAGATTTACCTTTGTATAATTAATTGCTGAATATTAGAAAGCTGATGCTCGTCTTCTCTCTCAACAAGATGCGATCGCGATCTTGCCGAGACTGAAATCAATTATTATCAAATCACCGATTGGGATGGAAGCTTTCACGGTCTGAATCAACATCTCATAGCAATTCTCGATTATGTGGATGATATTTGTAGGGGCGCACAGCTGTGCGCCCCTACCAGACGTGTATTGCATCCAATTGAAAACCGAGATCGGTTTTGAGGCAGGCTTTTCTATTTCTGAAACCAAAGCTATTATCTTTACTGGACAGGTTATTGATTCCCACGGCAAAGAATTATTTTGGAGTCAAGATTTAAGTCGCTCTTAAATTTTTTCACGAATTTTTGTAGAGACGTTACATGTAACGTCTCTACACATGTAACGTCTCTACAGGGAAAACCGATTTAACAATTTATATAGGGTGGCTATGATTTTCTACTAACAGCGACGCAAGGAACCGTCTGCATATAGTTGCAGTGGTACTAGTTCAACTTTGCCGTTAGTAATAACTTTGCTGTAGACAATTTTTACCAAAGGAGACTGTTGTTGATTGTATAAAAGTGCCATATCGATTACCTGCCTATTGATTCGGTAAAACCAACGGTATAAAAAAAGACAATACCAAGTTACGCATTCAGTAAAAATACTGATATTGTTGTAGCTTAGAGTCGTTAAAGATTTGGCAAAGATACGCGATCGCAGAAAAGGGATTTGATGAAGATTACAATAAATTTTCGTTCAGGAGTGGCGATAACTTCGTTCAGCTTCGCTAACGCGATTCAGTGGTACGGTTAGATTTCCAGTAGAATACGAACAAAATCTTAAATCAGCTTATCGTTCTTCTACTTTGGTCGATCTACTCCTAAAGGATGAAATGTATCGCTCTTTGCTTTTCTGTAGATAGCTTCATCACGCAACCGCTTAATTCCCGAAACAGTCAAACTTCCGTATGTACAAAACTGCCGCTCAGTTACCCGCACGACTGGACTATTATTACCATCAGATTAAAACCATCATTTTATCTCGGCAAAATCCGATTTCTGGCTTATTACCAGCTAGTACTGCCATCACCGCCCACGGAGATTATACCGATGCCTGGGTGAGAGATAACGTCTACAGTATTTTAGCGGTCTGGGGTCTGGCGCTAGCATATCGTAAAGTCGATCCCGATAAAGGACGTACCTACGAATTAGAACACAGCGTTGTGAAGCTGATGCGAGGCTTGTTATTTGCGATGATGCGCCAAGCCACCAAAGTAGAAAGCTTCAAACACACTCAAGCTGCCCTAGATGCCTTGCACGCCAAGTACAATACTCAAACGGGTGATATTGTCGTCGGCGATGGTGAGTGGGGACATCTACAACTCGATGCCACTTCTCTATTTTTATTGATGCTGGCACAAATGACGGCTTCGGGGTTGCACGTCGTCTACACCATCGACGAAGTAAACTTCGTGCAAAATTTGGTTTATTACATCGGACGCACCTACCGTACCCCAGACTTCGGAATTTGGGAACGGGGAAACAAAATCAATCACGGTAATGCCGAATTGAATGCTAGTTCTGTGGGAATGGCAAAAGCAGCCTTAGAAGCCATGAACGGACTAGATTTATTTGGAGTTGGGGGTAGCCAAGCATCGGTAATTCACGTTTTACCCGATGAAATTGCCCGCGCCCGCATTACGTTAGAGAATTTGTTACCGAGGGAATCTGCGTCTAAAGAAGTTGATGCAGCCGTATTAAGCGTTATCGGTTATCCTGCGTTTGCCGTAGAGGATCGACGCTTGCTAGAACGCACCCGCAATGATATTATTACCAAACTCCAAGGCAAATACGGTTGCAAGCGATTTTTACGTGACGGACATCAAACGGTGTTGGAAGACACCAACCGCCTGCATTACGAACCGTGGGAACTGAAGCAATTTGAGCATATCGAATGCGAGTGGCCCTTATTTTTCACCTATTTATTACTAGATGGAATATTTAGAGGCGATCGCACCCAAATTCAAGCATATCAGGAACGCTTGGAAAAGATTGTCGTAGAACGAGATGGCGTGAAACTATTGCCAGAATTGTACTACGTCCCGTCAGAAAATATCGCCGCAGAAAGGGCAAATCCCCAAACTCAAACTCGCCTACCAAATGAGAATGTCCCCTTAGTTTGGGCGCAAAGCCTGTATTTTCTCGGTCAAATGTTGAGTGAAGGACTGGTATCAATTGGCGATATCGATCCGTTAGGAAAACATTTAAACATCGGTCGTCGCCAAGAAGCAATGGTACAAATTGCCTTACTTGCAGAAGATGAAGATTTGCAAGCGAAACTAGCGGTTTACGGCATTGAAACCCAAACACCATCACAAGTAGAACCAATTCAAGTCCGCCAAGCCGGAGAACTATCAACTGTCTACACCCAAATCGGACGTAACGACAAATTAGGTTTAACAGGAAGACCAATTAGACGCTTGCGGAGTTTGACGACTTCGAGAATCTTTCGGATTCGCGATGAAACCGTGGTGTTTTTACCTTCTTTTCTCGATCCCCAACAATTTTATCTCACCTTAGATTACCACTTTCTAGTTGCACGACTCAAAAGCGAACTTGCATATATTAAATACCATTGGAGCGATTTAGGGCGACCGACAGTAACGCTGATGTTAACTCATACCATGCTAGAAACGGAGAAAGAAGCGTTATTACCGTTGATGGAGGAACTGAGAAGCGGTATTTGCAACGGCGTTCACGTGAAGCTAGGACGATTGCAACAATTGATGCTAACGGCAAAAACAGAACGGATCGATTTCTTGCATGAGTTAGATTTTACTCACTTAGCAGTTAACAAAACCGCACAACGCAACTATTACCTAACGTTTCATCCCGAAAAAAACTTGCCTCTAGGAATTACTCAAGAATTTCAACTAGAGTGCGAAACCAATCTCAGTCTATTATTAGGACAATTACGGGCTTCAGAAAATCTCTACGAGCAAATAGAGTTATTGCAGACATTGTATCGCTTACGCGGCTTAGATTTTGATACTGGTTTTGGCACTGGACGAGTGACGGTTGGCGATTTATTGGATGAAGTCTATACCAAGGCGGGAAATCTGTGCTTGTGGACAATTGTACGCCGCGCCGCCGGACTGCGACGGATGATAGATGTGTCGCTTTCAGACGAGGTGACATCAATTCTAGTCAGACAAAAACAAATTGCTGTAGGTAAGTCTTACAGTGAGGCTTCCTTGATTACCCAACCGATGTCTAATCAGGAAATTGGGGAAAAAATCGACCAGTTTTGTGGCGAAGATATTCGCGATCGCGTTTTGACGCAAGAAATGCTTAACTATTTAGGGGTATTAATTCGTACTGAACCTCATTTATTTAAGGGATTGCTGACATTACGTGTCGGTTATTTAATTCTATTAATTACCAGCGAATTAGGGCAAGAATTGAGATTAACTCAAGATGAAGCCTACGAACGCTTAATGCAACTATCCCCATTTGAAGTGAAAATGCGCCTGCGCCAAGTTTTAATTGGTTATGAGGGGATGAATCAAGTTTTACGTCAACGAGAATCGCTACACGTCAAACAGCCAGAAAGTGATATTGAATGGGTAGTCCTGCCTGAAACCACAGATGAAGGCTTTGTCCCTTTAAGTGGCTGGCAACAGCAGCGACACTGGGATGGGTCGATGAACCGCGTTCCTCAAGACTTTTTCCAACGAGTTTGGCAATTAATGAAACACTCTAAAGGCGTGATTATTGGCGATAAATTAGAACGTCGCAATCGGTTAGATAGCGAGTTAATTCTAGCAGAAATGACATCGGGGGAGAAAAATTTTGCCTTGCGAGTCGAGCATTTACTCAATAAAATTGAAGCGCCAGAATATCGACAAGTTAATATTGAGACGCTCATGGAATTAGCAGCAATTTGCGATCGCAATCCTAATTTACAAATAGAAGAATACATCGTTTTAGATGTATTAATCGGTCATGCCGTGCGTTTAGCCTGGTTAGAACGTTTCCCTGAAAAAGCAGACCGTTACGATGAATTTAAAGCATCTGCATGGCGTGCTTTTTATAATTCCTCACCCAGAGAATGTGCTAGTGCTGTCGTGAAGGCATTCCGATTCTTATCCGAATTTGGGCAATCTCAAGCAGCATGAGAAAGTCAAAAGTTAAAAGTTAAAAGGCAAAAAGCTGAAAACTCTAAGCTTCTGCTAAATCTTCTAACTGAGTAGTAGTTAAACTCCGCAAGCGTTCTTGGACTTCAAGTTCTATCGTTCCAAGGCGACGGGTAAGCAAGCGTAATACAACTGCTAATTCTCCTTCCCGCTTACCTTGTTGTATGCACTTTTGAATAATATCTTGGTAAATGACAGACTCACGCATAATTTCCTCTCGAAATAGTTGTTGAATTAAATTCTGCTCAAATCTTAGCCCTGCTATAGCAGTTCTCAATAATTTGTAAAGTAGGCTTCTAGCCTGCGGCAGGCTCGAAGCCTGCTCCACGTTCATGAATCAAATAGGATTGCTATATTAGGGGATCTTGTAATAAGGTAACTGTTTTTTTTCGATCCCCCAACCCCTTTTTAAAGGGGGCTAAGAAAAAATTACATATGCAGTTAATACTAATATTTAACTCAAGGGGGCAAATATGGCTGAGCTGACTAGAGATGAATTTCAATGCAGATGGAAACGCAGATGAATGCTGATGTTGGTGCAGCCGCAACCATTGGGTACGCGGATGAAGAGTGAATGCAAGCAAGATATCTATTTTGACTTTTGACTTTTAACTTTTGACTTGCTCGATCTCATCGATCGCCACTTAGTCCTAAACTATTTGATGGAGTAGCTGGTATAAGAGGTAGTTGTGAAATTTCTCTTCGTAACCGACTTAGATAACACCCTCGTAGGTGACGATCGCACCCTAACGGAACTGAACCAAAAACTAAGTTACCATCGCCACGTACACGGCACGAAGATTGTTTATGCAACAGGGCGATCGCCCATACTCTATCAAGAATTGCAACAGGAAAAAAATTTGATCTCCCCCGATGCGTTGGTTGCGTCAGTGGGGACGGAAATCTATCTTGATGGGATCGATAACCCTTATACGGCTTGGTCGGAACAACTCGATCTAGGCTGGGATCGCGATAAAATTTTAGCGATCGCAGCTCATTTTGCCGATCTGACGTTACAAGCAGATTCTGAACAGCGTCCCTATAAAGTCAGCTTTCACCTAGCTCGAACTGTAGCAGGAGAACTGTTACCTCAATTGGAATCTACCTTGAAACAGCAAGGCTTAGAAGTCAAATTAATCTACAGTACCGGAACCGATTTAGATATTCTGCCCTTACGCGGTGATAAAGGCTTAGCAGTCAAGTTTTTACGTTCAACTTGGAAAGTTTCCTCAGAAAAAACAGTCGTGTGCGGCGACTCTGGTAATGATATTTCCATGTTCGCCACCAGGGAAACCAAAGGAATTATCGTCGGTAATGCCAGTTCTGAATTACTAGAATGGCACGAAGCAAACCCAGGTGGCGATCGCTACTTAGCCCAAGCCCCCTGTGCAGGTGGTATCCTAGAGGGCTTAGGTCATTTCGGTTTTTTGGGATGATTAGCTATCTCAAGGGTACAGTTGCCAGCATTATCAAAAGTAGCAGCAATCGCGTCATCCTGATTCTAGAGGTGAACGCTTGCGGCTATGAAATGCAAATTCCCGCCCGACTATCGCAGGAACTAACTGCTGGCGAACAGACACAAATCTTTACCCATCTCCAAGTGCGGGAAGAACAGCCATCACTGTACGGTTTTGGTTCTAGCGTACAACGAGACTTATTTCGCTTGTTAATTAGCGTTAGCGGTATTGGTGCGGCACTGGCGATCGCTTTATTAGATACTTTTGATATCTCCGATCTGGTACAGGCGATCGTCAGCAACAATACCCAACTCCTTCTACAAACCCCTGGTGTGGGTGGCAAAACTGCCGAACGCATTTGTTTAGAACTGAAAAGCAAATTAGTCAGTTGGAGTCAAACAGCTGGACTCGCCACAACGACAGCCGCCATACCCTTAGCCCCAAATATTTTAGAAGAAGTGCAAGCCGCACTCCTCGCAGTCGGCTACAGCCCCAGCGAAATTTCTCAAGCACTAACAGCTGTCAGTCAAAACGCCCTCGTACCGAAAAACGCCAGCCCCGAAGAATGGATGAAACAGGCGATGACTTGGTTGAGCAGCCAATAAAGTAAGTCAAAAGTCAAAAGGCAAAAGTCAAAAGAATGGAACCCTGTTGGCGATCTCTTTATGGCTAATATTCAGGAAGTAGCGAGCTTTCGAGCAAATGAAGAACTCATGGTACAAGCGCGAACTTGTAGTAAATTGAATTGTCCTAGTTCATCCGCTGTTTGCTATAAATGCGTAACAGCACAAGTTTCAAAATTTTGACTTTTGACTTTTAACTTTTGACTTATTTTTAGGTAACAATAGTCTGCGTATCGCTCCTGTTAAGGCAAATATGCATGAGTGTGGCAAAACGTCAACTTCCCAGATTGATTCGATTTTCTGGTCGTCCTAGTCTATCCTTACAACTGACAGCGATTGGCTTAGCGATTACCCTGATTTTTTTAGGCATAGCAATACTCGCTCCAGTATTTCAAACTTGGGGATGGATTCAAAACCCTACAGAATCCCTGATTAACCCAATTCACGATCCACCTTCCCTCAAGTATTTATTTGGCACGACGCGCCAAGGTTATGACGTATTTTCGCGCACGCTATACGGCACTCAAGCGGCGTTGCAAGTGGTGGTATTAGCCACAGCCTTTGGTTTAATTATTGGCGTACCTTTAGGTTTAGTCAGTGGCTATCTCGGTGGCAAACTCGATCGCATATTGTTATTTTTTATGGACACGATCTACACGCTACCAGGACTTTTGCTTTCGGTAACGCTAGCCTTTGTCGTCGGTAGAGGAATATTAAATGCTGCGATCGCCATCAGTATCGCCTACATTCCCCAATATTACCGTGTCGTCCGCAACCACACCGTTAGCGTCAAAACCGAATTATTTGTCGAAGCTGCCCAAGCTATGGGAGCCTCAACCGGAAGAATTCTAACTCGATACCTCTTTTTCAACGTCGTGCAGAGCGTACCAGTATTATTCACTCTCAATGCTGCCGATGCCATTTTAACGCTGGGAGGCTTGGGATTTTTAGGGTTAGGACTGCCAGAAGAAACACCAGAATGGGGTCACGATCTGCGTCTTGCCCTCGAAGCACTGCCAACAGGAGTATGGTGGACGGCGCTTTTTCCTGGCTTAGGCATGACATTAATGGTTGTAGGATTGTCTCTACTGGGTGAAGGCTTAAACGAATTTATCAACCCCCGTTTGCGCAGAGACAGTTGGAGTCAAACACCACCATAATGAATTCGGAATTCGGAATTCGGAATTCGGAATTAAATCAAACACCTCACAACGCCAGTTGCTCGTGGGGGGCGACGAAGTCCGCGATAGCGCCACCCACAGGACCACACTAGCTCCCCCCCACAA
>NZ_PYCI01000153.1:0-14755 GCF_003015105.1 Chroococcidiopsis sp. CCALA 051
CTTCATGGTGACAATCATCTGGATCTATAGCAGCAGTAGAAGCAATAGAACCGTCATAATAACCAGTTCTCATAACTCCAATGCCGTTAGATACCACAAGACATCCCATTTTATTAGTAGAATTATCCGATGAATAAACAACAATTGTGCCTAACTTATTAGTATTTCCACGAAAAGAAAACTTAAGTGTCGGAGGCGCGCCAGTTAGGTTAGTCATAACTGCAACTGCTGACCTAACACAGTTACCAGACGCATCTCTTTCGTCACAAAAATCGCGTTCTATAGGAAGACATCCACCTGGACTACCAGTCATTTTTTTGTTTGTGGTATTTATAGTAACAGTACATGATTTACTTTTTTTAATTGCTTCTCTTTGGGCTTCTTGCAATGCTCCTCGTACTTGAGCTAGAGTATCATTTACTTTATTTCTATTGAACATTCCAATGAAGCTAGGAGCAACAATTGCCAGTAAAACTCCAAGTATAACCAATATAATTGCTAATTCAAATAAAGTATAACCCTTATCTTTAATTCGGGCATTGCAAAGCAGCATTGGGTATTACCTCTGTATTAAAACTAGCAATAACTTTTGTTGAATTAAAAGTGCTTCCAGGAGAAACTTCGTATTTAATTTCTAGTACTCTATAAGGTGAGATGTCATGGATAGTAGTCGTTCTTCTCAAGGTATATGATTTGTTTGTGAACAGCTTGCTATTTCGAGTTTCGTCAACATAATTACTATCTGCGGTCTCATTAGTTCCAGAGACTAGATCGCGCAAACCATCAGCAAATCCTGCACTCTTATCAGTACCTGGATTACACTTGGTAATTGCTACCACAGGAGTATTTGTTGACCAATCAGTACCTAATGCAGTAGTTAGAGTAATCGTGGGTGGACTAGCGGTTGAGTCAACGCTTTGAATTATGTGATTATTAGAGTCATTTCCTATAATCAAATTGTTTCCAACACTAAAATTATCAACCGAAGAGACATGGAGTATAGTATCTGTAAACTCATGTTTATCATCACCACTAGCTTCATCTTTTAATTGTGCATATTGATAATTAGCTGCTTGATACTTTACATTCTCTAAGTCTTCCTGAATCCAGGCTGTTGCTTCTACACTTTCTTGAGCGCGAACTTTAAACATAGCAGCCATTACCATCATTTGCATAGCAACAGTAACAAATACAATTGCTATTAAAATAGCAATCAATACCTCAATTATTGTAAATCCTTGTTCTTGCTTAAGTAGTTTTGCTTTAAACATTTAAGGAACCTCCTGTCTTTGCCATGAAGTGATAGGAGAAACTACTGGTGGCTTTACTATCTTTTGCGAAACTAAATATTTGCCATAGTCGCCTGATGCGTCAACTTTGACTTTGGAATTGCCGTCTGAAGCATTCCAATCTTTAATCCAAAGAGTACCGATAAAATTACCGTTGGTATTACCTCCACCATTCACACTTCCCGTAGCATCAGGAGCGTGGACAAAAGCCTTCATCGTACCTGTACCGTTGAAGTGAGCCGTTCGAGTAGGGCAACTAGTATTTATAACAAGAGATCCACATCCGTATTTTGTTGTAGTTGCACTAGTATAAGTATTGCCATAAATTTGTAATTGGTCGGAGGTGTTGCCAGATGCTTTATTAAGATCCGGATTGCCGCTAAGATCTATGTCACCTTTCACATAAAAAACAACTTTTTTACCAGCTTCAATATTTATTTCACTGTTTCCGGTAGGATTTTTCAACTCATCAATTAAATAATGATAATAACCATCAGCAGCAGGCGTATCACCTGGACGTGGAAAATTAGTCCACGGAGCACTACTGCCTGTCAAAGTATAGTAAGAAGCTGGTAAGTTCGGAGTTTCTGGCAAAGGCGTAGGTACAGCAATAACATCCTGTGTAGCTGGATTAGACAGATTAGTATCTGTTGCACCAGTAGCAGGAGGACATGAGTTAATCAGAATATTTCCATTTACTTTATTGCTGTTCATATTAGTAATACCGCTATTCTTAACCCACAAGGCTGGAACTTGATTGTTAAGTGAACCAGATTTGACAGGTATATTAACTAACAGTTTGGTAGTAGCTGTGCTTACTGTTTCAGTAGCTGTGTTACCAGAACCGGCTTGATTTATACGACCTTCCAGCGATAATCTGCCTACTCCAGGAGTATTAACAGGTACAAAATCTGCTGCGGTCGTAATTGCCGTTCCAGAATAAAATCGTTCAAAAGTATAAGTACTTCCACTACGAGAAAGAGTACCTTGGATACCTTGAATTTGACCCTTGACTGAACCTCCATCAGCTAAGTAGTTTGAAGGTGAAATATTGCTGTCAGCAATGCTAACAGAGCCGCTAGCAGGAATTATGATGCTGCTAGTGACAGTGGCAGAAGTATTTTTAGGAATAAAAGTATCTGTAGAAGCAACGGATGTGGCTGTACCAGAACCTAGTCGAGTAAAAGTGTAGGTAGCGCCATTTCGAGATAATATTCCTGGTACAGATAGAACCTCACCGTATACGGAGCCACTATCGAGTAGGTAATCAGCAGGTGAAATGTTGAGAGTCACAGAACCACTAGCAGGAATTGTGGCACTAGCAGTAATTTGAGCGGAGTCTGGTGTGTATGTGTACTCAGTAACTCTAAACTGACCTCCACTGTCCAAATCTATCCATTGGTTGAGTAGATATTTACTGACTTCCGTTAGTGAGAGTCCTGCTGCACCAGGGCAGCCTGCTACAGTGGCAGGAGCATTATCATATATGTATTTCCAAGTTGAAGTTGGAGAAGCGGGAGGTGTAGCAGGAATATTGGTAAGAGTTGTAGTAGCAAAAGGGGTATATCTGTTAAATAAAGACTGTATGCGGGTGATACCTGTTTCTGCCGTACCCAAACCTTGAGCAGTTGCTTTTTGAGCTGAAGCTGTTACCTGGTCGCCTTGAGACCTCATAATTAATGTAGCAGCAATAAGGAGAATAACGAATCCTAGTCCCACGGCAATAGGGAGGGCAAAACCTCGATCGCTACAGCGACAAATTAAAGCAAATTTTAACTTCAGACTCATATAAATTTCTGTACTACTAAAGCGTGGAGGATCGCGATACTTATCATTAAGAAACTACTTGAATAATTAATTGAACGATAGCAGAAACCAAACTATAAATTTGGCTGCAATCGCTCAAATCAAGCAATAGGTATAAAATTTACACACTTAATTTAATCTGTATTTTTGAAACTGTCTTCAGTGAAAACACTATCTAGTTTGAGGCTTTATTTTTGAACGCAGTCGAGTTAAGTCAACTCTCAATTTTTCTTTGTGTCGCTGTCGCTGAAAACCAACTTTTTCTAATACGATCGGGGGTCAATCGAGCTAACTAATGCTTTTCCTACAAAATCAGCAATTGAAGCTTTGCTTTACTATTTCTTGAAACAAAATATTGAAATTGAAATTTAATAAGATAAAATCTTTAATTTTCTTTAAACTGTGTTGCGAAGTGATATGAAAAATTTCAGTGTTTCCACGGGGATGTTTTATTTTGCCAGCAGTGCTAAACAAAAGCAAAAGAACTTATGGCGCGATAGAATAACTTTGCAGGCTAGCAGGGGAGAACGCTGTTAGGCGTTCGGTCTACTTAATCCTAAGTAGATGCCCCTAGAGTAGGAAAGCAGCAATGTTAAAACGTATACTAAAAAATATCGCGCGATCGCTGAGTCGCAAACAAAGGCGACGACGGTTAAAACCTCTATATCTCAAAAAACGCCGCCGTCCGGTCGAGGCTGGCTTTATTTTACCAACTGTCGCCGTGGTATCGATGGTGGTGGTACTAATGACCGCAGCGATGACGATTCGGTCTTTCGATCGCGCCCGCAATGCAAGTAATGTTAGAGTCAGTCAGGCAGCAGCAGAAGCAGCCGCACCCGCGATCGCCCGTGCTAAAGTTAAAATTGAGGCTTTACTGAGAGATCCTGCCCTACCCAGCCGCACGCCTTCCACTCAATCTCTCTACAACGCGATTAAATACAATTCTAGATTTACTTTTGGCGATGAAACGCGCCTGAAACTAGGCTTTGATATTAATCAAGATAATGCCATAACCGCAGACAACGCCGATATCAAAAATGACGAAACTTTAACAACTGCTTGGCGTTTCCCTATCGATACCAATAACAATGGTAAATTTGATACATATACACTTTATGGGATTTACTTCCGCAGTCCTAGCATTGAAGCAGGTGATTTTAACCGCGAACGCAATCCTCTCGAAGCCAGAACCCCGCCTGTAAATATTTCAATTGCTAACAGTCGTTGTGCTGATATTCTGAGTGCAAATACAGAAATATTGGACAATGGTTGGTATCAATCTAGTAATAAATTAAACAAAAGCTTTTTTGTCTACACTGCCAGCGTACCCATTACAGATAATACCGATTTAGGCGATCGCTTTGAAACTTTAGGGGGTAATACCAGCTTTTACGCTTTAGAGTATCAACAAGACCGTAGTTTGATTCCGCTCAATCAATATGCAGTATGGTTCAACGACGATTTAGAATTGTCACCCAGTAATGATTTTCGGATTAATGGCAGAATTCATACTAATGGTAACTTACTAGTAGGTGGACGCAACAACGCCACAGTTAGATTTTATCAAGTTGATAGTCAAGATTCCTGTTTCTATCAACCAGAAAACGGCAAAATTACGGTTGGGGGTAATGTTGGTAATGGTAGCGTTACCGATACAAGCGATCGCAATGTCGTGACTGTCGATCTATATAGTAACAATCCAGGCAATAACACCGCTCAAATTGGCAGTAATAATAAATCGACAGAGGAAACAGGCGGAGAAGAAATCGCCTATTCTGATGATGCTTTTAACCAACGTATTGCCTTGATGAAACAAGCAGCATTAGAATTTTGTATCGAGGCTGGACGAGATTGTTCTGAATTAGAACCACCAGAAATTAAGACAGTTCTAGCGATTAACAGATATCCTGATGAGATAAAAAATCGCTTTAGCCAACGCTTACAAGAAAATCCTAGTTTAAATACATATATTGTCCTCTCAGAAGAATTAGAAAGATATCTGCGTCATCGAACTCGGCGCGTCCCTTATGCAGAAGTTTTAGAGTCAAATAACGACATTCTAGACGATTACACCCAAGACAATATTTTTGCCAATTTAAATATAATCGAACCGCCTGCCGAATGGCGAGAACCAACAGGTAATAATACTAGATTGTTACTCAGAACGCGCCAATTAGAAGCAACATCTCCCGAACAACAGCTAGATGGAATTGAAAGATATTTAGGCGATCGCATTCGTGTAGGAAATAACTTACCTGCATATTGGAAAGATGGCAATAACTATGTTACAGCACCCCGCGACCGACAATTAATTGCTGGTATAAACTGGACGACTCCTAACGATAAGCCGCGCTATCGTAGCACCCAAGTACAGCCATTTGATACTAGCGAAATTGCAGAACGCGGTGGATTTTGGGAACGACAAACCGCCACAAATACCGGAGGGTTACGGATTATTACAGGAGCGGGAATTTATCGCGATCGGAAAGATAATAACTCTCGCATTCCAGCTTTACAAGTCGATTCTTTTTTACCCGATCTATCAAACCGTAAACTTGACTCTGGAACAGATCTTCCTACTCCTGATAATCGGTTGAGAATTGCAGGTCAACCTATAGGTAAATATACCCTGGTTTGGTCTGACATGATGCCGATGACAGGTGGTGACGAACAGATAAAAGATCCAAAGCAAGCAAATCCTCCCAATCTGCGAATGCGTGCGACAGCAGTTTATCACTATACCCAAAGTACGGGTGTCGATCAAATACCAATTGCTTGTGTTAGCAGTTATTACGATCCTACAGATGAAACTACAGCCAAAAATGGCAAGTTTGGCACTAATAACGGTTATCCCTGGGGCGCAGGTGGTAATGTTTTGCCTTACAATAACGACCTTAATGGTAGGTCAAATAATGGCATAGTTTATGAAGCTCCTTATACTAACAATAACGATAGAATTAGAGAAATTGGGATTTACTTACCAGAACTAAGATCGCAAGCAAAGATGATGTTTCCCAACGGACGCATTGTCAATCAACCCTTACAAAATGCTCTCAAAAAGTTAACTGCAAACGTTACGCTGGAAGACCCCGAGAAACCGCTGAGTATATCAGATAACGCCGCGCTTGATACAGCGATTTGTGCTTTAAAAATCTTAGACGGAACGATTATACCAGTCAATAATAATCCAATTATTCCCCACGGAGCAATTCAAGAAGCTTCCTTCTTAGATAGTAGAGAAATTAAAGCAATTAGCCGCGATGAAGACGATCCTTCAAGTTCTACACTCAACAGCGATCGCAATCCCCGCTACGACTTAGATCTAGAACAGCGTCAACCATTAGAAATAAGGGTGACAGACATCAATCTGAGTACGGGAGAAATTCGAGAAACATATACCGATCCAGCAAAAGAAAAAGTTATAGGAATTACTCGCAGAAAAATAAATCCAAGTCAGATTGACAGCGATTATTTATTACCAAATAGTGGAATAGTTTACGCCAGTCGTGACGATGCCTTACGCGATGATTCATCGGCAATTAATTCTATTTCTAATAGCACTGGTAGCTCAATTATAGTACAAAGTTCAACCGATACATCTGCGACCGCGCGGCTTGAAAGTCAGTTGCTTAGTCCTACAGATTTTAAACTCGATCCTACCCGTCGCCCTAATGGGATTCGTTTAATTAATGGGAGTGACTTATCGCGCGATATTGATAATAGATATCGCCCAGAAGAAAAAGGATTGATTTTAGTTTCCGATCTCCCTGTATATATCAAAGGTGATTTTAACCTACATCAAACACCGTTAGGTAACAAATTAGAAGAGTTTCAAGAAACATTAGATTGGTCTAATTGGAGTAATTTTTATACTCGGAGATTAGGAAATCTCAATCCAAATTTTGCCTGTCGCCCTGGAAAAGCAGGATGTCCCGATCGCGATGGCGATACGTGGCGATCTTCTACTATTATTGCTGATACTGTAACACTGCTATCCAATTCTTTCAGAGATGGTTTCCGCAGTGAGGGAGACTACGATCTCAACAATAATACAGCACTCCCCATCTCTCAACAAACTACGCCAGATAATCCTCAGCAGGCTACGACAGAACGCGAAAAGGTGTCTCAAAACCGGAAGAATAATGGCTTTTGGGACAACAGCTTTGTCACTAGTTCTGACTGGTGGGATACAAATAGTAGCGGTAATCCATATCCTAATCAGAAAAATTCCGACGAGAGTTATGTAGGTTCCTATTTAACGAACGGAGTCACACCCATACAGCGACGCACAAACTTTCCTGAATACGTCATGGAAATTTGTCGAAAAATACCTGTTGAAACCTGTGCAGATGGTGATTGGAAGATTGGGTATGACCAAGATGGTGACAAAAAGTTGAATAATAACGAAATCAATAGTGCTATAAATCTAAGTAGTCCACCAAATGGAGGATACAAACCCGATCGACTTGGGGCTGGTACTACTGCTTCACCTGCATTACAACCAGAAGATAGACGCTATCCTCGGCGAGTGGCTTTTCAGCGAAACGATAACTTAAATAATCAAAACCAAAATCAAAACAGGAACCAGAATAATCGCCAAAATAATTTAAATAACCAACAAAACAACCAGCAGAATAGTTTAAACGATCGACAAAATAATCAACAAAATAATTCAAACAACCAACAAAGTAATCCAGGCGACCAACAGAATAATCAACAAAATAATTCAAACAACCAACAAAGTAATCTAGGCGACCAACAGAATAATCAACAAAATAATTCAAACAATCAACAGAGTAATCCAGGTAACCAACAGAACAACCAACAGAGCGATCGACAAAACAACCAACAACAAAATAATCAACAACAACAAAATAACCAAATCAATGCTAATCAACTAACTCCTTTAGGAATAGATTCTCAAGGAAATGTAAAACAGTTTCGCTATGTTGATGAAAATAATAACGGTAAACCAGATGGATTGCCTCGGCAAGTATCTAATGCATTATGGTTTAAAACAACATCTAATTCTGTCGATCCAACTCAAGGCGAATCGTATAGTCCAAATAATCTGCTGTTTATTAAAGAAATCTCTAATGGTAAGCCGCTATTAGTACCAGTTTTACAAATTCACAGTCCCGATGGTTCTCCCAGTGAAAACCTGGATCGAGGAAACCCAAATCGTTACGCTACCAACTGGTTGCAAGCAGCTGAAGAAGATACAACTTTTAATGCTGTATTTATGGCTGGTAATAGTCCCAGTCGTCCTCAAGAAGAGTCGGCAGGATTGCCTAACTTCGTCCGTTTTCTAGAAAACTGGGAAAACAGAATCGTCAAAATCGACGGTAATTTTATTCAAATGCGGCGGAGTACCTACGCTACAGCACCATTTATGCCGATCCGTCGCGACACGGCTACTGAGTTGGCTACAGCAACCGATAACCTTAGTTGGTTTGACTACGCTATTAATAAATATCCCACTGGTGGCGCTAATAACGATTTACCGACAGGAACGCCACCATATTACAGCGAACCAGAACGACACTGGCAGTTTGATGTTGCCTTACTATCCCAATCTTCAGACTTATTTGCCCAAGAGTTTACTACTCCATCGACAAGCCAGCCTAGCGAACTCCTCAGAGAAGTCAGTCGAGACGATCCTTGGGTACAAACTTTGTTGTGTGCAGCCATAGCCAGCGATCGCACTGGTAAAGTTACAGCTACCTACACTCAATATGCGGTTTCAGATAAAACTCAGCGTCCGGCAACTTGTCAAAACGATACACCCGATTATCCGGCAAACTTGAATTAGAGGACAAGGGGGACAAGGGGGACAAGGGGGACAAGGGAGATGAATAAGAAAAGACGAGTTAGTGCAAAAGTCAAAAGTCAAAACTTAAAAGTCAAAAGTCGTTTGCAATTCCCGACTCCCGACTCTAGTACGGGCGCACATCTGTGCGCCCCTACGACTCCCGCTTCATCAGGCTTCACTATCCTAGAGGCTTTAATCGCGATCGCAATTCTATCAATATTGATGACCGCGATCGCGCCTGTGTTTGTCCTTGCTGTTGGTAATCGGCTGCAAGCAAGGCGAATAGAATTAGCAACTCAAGCAACAAAAACCTATATTGCTGGAGTTAAGGCGGGAACGATTGCACCACCACAGCATATAGTTGTCTTAAATGAAGTCGATAGTAACAAAAATTTTAATTCTCAACGCGAACAATTTGTTGCTACAGCTCCTCCTTCTACTTCTGGTGGTTTGCGTTGTACGAATGTTACAGTTGGTAATTCTTATTGCTGGAATAATACGACATCGAGTTTATATTGTTTCGATTTAGATGGTGGCGGTTGTAGTAGCGATAGCGGACAAGATTTGGTGATTCAAGCTTTTCGCAGCGCCAGTTCTGAGGCTCGATCTATGGATAAAGCTTATATATTGGGGATTCGGGTTTATCGTGCTGCTGGTTTTAGCGATCTGTCACCGCTGGTTGCGAGTGATGCTAATACTCAAAGAACGCAGTTGACTTTTTCGGGAGGGTTGGGTAATTTCAAAACACCATTGGTTGAAACAGCTACAGAAGTTGCTAATGATGAGTCGAGTATAAATGATTTTTGCGATCGCCTTGGGTGTGAGTGAGCCAAAGGTCAAAAGTCAAAAGTCAAAAGTCAAAAGTCAAAAGTTTAAAGATCTGTTTTTTGATTTGCTATATTTTTATTGATAATAAGGTTAAAAATTTTTATGAGTCATGATTTTTTTGATTTTTGTCGCGCAAAGACGCAGAGGCGCAAAGAAAGAAAAGAAAAGAGAAGAAGATTGGGTTGTAATGGTTTTACTTTGATTGAGTTGTTGGTGTCGATTGTTATTTCTTCGATTGTTTTGAGTTCGCTGTTGTCTTTTATGACGAATATGTTGACTTCTGAGCGAAGAGAACAGGCGAAGTCTAGTAGCGAACAAGAAATACAGTTGGCACTCGATTATATTTCCAGGGATTTACAGGAAGCTATTTATATTTATGATGCTGATGGGGTGCAGGCGATCGCCGACCAATTGCCTCATGCTAGAGAAGCAGATAAAGTTCCCGTACTTGTGTTTTGGAAGCCTACTTTTTTAGCTCAAGATCGTCCTATTATTACGATAGATGGAACTACAACTACTGTTGGATGCTTGACTAAGTTACCTAGAAATGATACCTGTAGTCAAAGAGATTATTTTGTTTATTCTTTAGTTATTTATTACTTAATTAAAGATGATAATCCTGCTTGGTCGGGAGCAGCCAGAATTGGAAGACTCGAACTACAAGATGGAATTAGAGATTCTAATAATTCGCGTAATTATCTGACAAATCCCGCTCCGGGTTTTCAATTATTCAATCTTTCTCAGGCGGGAACTCTTAAGGAGAAAATGAATGCTTGGGAAAAGGCAGATACAGCTTACAATCCTCAAGAAAATCCGATTGAAGTATTAGTAGATTATGTCGATCCGAGTCCGAGCGATCGCACGCCAAAGCCGTTAGATTGTCAAAATATTTCTTCTACGGCTCAACTCGTTCCTGCTAATACTCAACTTGCTAATCCTTTACAAATAAATAGTTTTTATGCCTGCGTGGATGCATCGCGCAATTTAGCTCAAGTTTATTTAAGAGGAAGTGCGTTGATGCGTTTGGAACAAAATGCTGTTTATAGTGACAGTCAGGCTAGCTATTTTCCTAGTTTAAATATACAAGTGAAAAGTCGCGGTACGACCAGCTCTAAATTTTAGCGGCAATTTGTTATGAATAAAATTACCAAGACAATTTTACACCCATCGATTGTTCGCAGGGGCGCACAGCTATGCGCCCCTACAGATCGCATTCCTCTTGGAATCTCCATTGGGGATAGGGGAGAGAGGGGGAATCGAGGATTTACCCTGATTGAACTCATCGTTGTAGTCGTTATTATCGGAGTTTTAAGTGCGATCGCGGCTCCTAGTTGGGTGGCTTTTATTGACGGTCGCCGTTTGAGTGTCGCTCAAGACCAAATTTTGCGCTCTTTACAGGCAGCACAAAGTAATGCTAGGCGAGATAAAGTAATATGGCAAGTCAGCTTTCGCGAACATAACGGCGTAGCACAGTGGATCGTTCTGCCAGCAAGTACAAACCCGACCGCTGTAACTTGGCAAAACTTAGATGCAGCGGTTCGCATCGTCGATCCAATTGTGAATGCCAACGATCCCGATGGCACGACCTTAGAATTCGATCCAACTCATAATTTATGGCGAATGCAATTTAACTATCGCGGAGAAGCAAATAGTCCGTTAGGAAAAATTGCGATCGCCACTCGTAACGGCGGACAGCGCTGGAGTTGTGTTAAGATTGCTACTCTCTTAGGCGCAATCCGATCCGCTAGTGATGAGAATTGTCTAGATTAAACGTCATTGGTAATTGGTCATTTGCGATCGCCGATGGTTAGTTGTTATTAGTTTTGACTTTTGACTTTTGACTTTTGACTTTTTACTTACTCATCGCCTCTGCTGTTTTTTCCCGATTTAGCTTCAAAATCAGCACGCCTAAGGGAGGTAAACAGAGATCGATGGAATAGGGATGATTGTGGTATTGCCATTCATCCGTCCATTTGCCACCTAAGTTACCCATGTTGCTACCGCCGTACTCGCGGGAATCGCTATTAAATAACTCTTGGTAAAACCCTGGTTCGGGTACGCCAATTCTGTAGTGAGAGTGCGGTTGGGGAGTAAAGTTACAAACTGCGATCGCAAAATCCTCTGAATCTTTGGCGCGACGAATTAACGCAACTACGCTATGGCGATTGTCGCTGCAATCGATCCACTCAAACCCCGCTTCAGCAAAATCTTGGCTGTACAAAGCTGGTTCAGAGCGATATGTGTGGTTTAGATCTTTGAAAAACTGCTTGAGCTGTTGGTGTGATTCATATTGCAACAACTGCCACTCTAAGTCACCCCAGACGTTCCACTCGCTCCACTGTCCAAACTCCATGCTCATAAACATGGTTTTTTTGCCGGGGTGAACGAACATGAAGGTAAACAAGCAGCGGACGTTGGCGAATTTCTGCCACCTATCCCCTGGCATTTTACCGATGATGTTACTTTTGCCATGTACGACTTCATCGTGGGATAGAGCCAACATGTAATTTTCGCTGTGGTGATACCACATGCTGAAAGTGACGTTATTTTGGTGGAACTGGCGAAACCAAGGATCCATGCTGAAGTAATCCAGCATATCGTGCATCCAGCCCATGTTCCACTTGAGATTAAAGCCTAATCCGCCCATATACGTAGGCCAAGATACCATAGGCCAAGCGGTAGATTCTTCCGCGATGGAGACGATGCCAGGAAAATAACTAAAAATAACGTGATTTGTTTGCCGCAGGAACTCTGCTGCCTCTAAATTTTCCGTGCCACCATATTGATTTGGCAACCATTCCCCTTCTTTGCGGCAATAGTTCAGGTAAAGCATTGAGGCAACGGCATCTACCCGAATTCCGTCGATGTGATACTTATCAAACCAGAACAAGGCGTTGGCAACCAAGAAGTTTCTCACTTCGTTGCGGCTGTAGTTGAATACTAAAGTTCCCCATTCTTTGTGTTCTCCCTTGCGCGGATCGGCATGTTCGTAGAGGTGAGTCCCATCAAAGAATGCTAACCCGTGTCCATCTTTAGGAAAATGACCTGGAACCCAATCAACAATTACCCCAATGCCGTTTTGGTGGCATTGGTCAACAAAATACATGAAGTCTTCTGGCGTGCCATAGCGGGACGTACAAGCATAATAGCCAGTGACTTGATATCCCCAAGAGCCGTCAAAGGGATGCTCTGCAATTGGTAATAATTCAATATGGGTGTATCCTAAATCTTTTACGTAGGGAATCAGGCGATCGCCAAGTTCTCGGTAGGTGAGAAAACGCGCCCCCGGTTTGAGTTCCGAGACAATGACGACGGGTTCTGTCTCCCCATTAGGCAACTTGGGAGGTTCGGCAGAGGAGGCGTGCAGCCACGAACCTAGATGGACTTCATAAACAGAAATTGGCTGTGTTAGGGGGTCGGTATGGCGGCGTTTTTCCATCCATGCCAAATCGCTCCATTCATAAGCATCTAAGTCTGTGACAATGGATGCGGTTTTGGGTCGGGGTTCTTGCTGATAGCCATAAGGGTCAGACTTTTCGTAGATGTGACCATTGTTATTTTTTATTTCATATTTATAGCGATCGCCGACTTTGAGTTCGGGAATAAATATTTCCCATACTCCTGTAGCACCTTTGCGCATCTGGTGCTTGCGTCCGTCCCAATGATTAAAATCTCCAATAACTGACACGTTGCGCGCGTTCGGAGCCCAAACAGCGAAATAAACGCCTTGGACACCGTTAATTTCTGTTGCGTGCGCTCCTAGTTTTTCATAAATGCGGTGGTGATTGCCTTCCGCAAATAGATGCAGGTCAAAATCTGTCAAGCGGGGAGAGCGAAAGGCGTAGGGGTCGTAAATCACACGCTCGCGTTCTCCCTCCAAAATCCGCAACTGATAGTTTGCCAGTTCGGGAAGATCGAGCGTGCATTCAAAAAAGTGAGGATGATGCACGGTCTCCATCGGAAATTCTTTTCTTTCCTCTGGCAGTACCACCCACGCCGCACTCGCATTTGGTAAGTATGCTCGCACTGCCCAGACGGTTTTGCCTTCCTGTTCCACGGAATGAGCGCCTAGCACTTCAAAAGGATCTTGATGCTGGTTCCAAATAATTCGATCTACCTGTTCTGGTGCAATGGTGGTCATAGACATGCAGCTACCTACTTAGAATAAATTTACTAAACTCCTCTCGTCATACTTATACACACTCTTTACATTTATTTGCAAATGAGCAAGCAAAGCAACGGTATTTAGTTTGATTTTGTCTCAACCATAGGTAAGACTTTGGGGAGTCAGGGAAAAGGAGACAAGGGAGACAAGGAAGACAAGGGAGACAAGGAAGCAGAGCGGTAGAGGGAGCAATTACAAATTCAAAATTCATGCATTCAAAATTTCCCGCTGACTACACCCCACACTCTATTTACTAGTCACCAGCCACTAGCCACTAGCCACTCCTCAAATAGGCAAAAAAGGTAAAAAAGTCCGAATTGCCTTTCGCAGTTGGAGTAGAAAAACGATTTCTCGGACTTGAGAGTTCAAAGTGGGTGGTGCAGGACGGGTTTGTAGTTTAGCCTGTAGTTGAGCGTATTCAGCCGCAGTTAGAGGTTTGCCATCCACAGGCGATCGCGCTGTGAGAAAGATTTCCGTCCGTAAGACTTCTTCTGGTGTATCTTCTGGTGGTGGTAAAGCTAAGACAGATTGGGCGATCGCAGAGATTGTAAAAAACACGATGCCAACACCTAAAAATTGAGTTTGAAATTGGGCGATCTTCTGACGTTTGCCAGCTGGCAAAAGCCCCATACTCTCTCTTTCTCCCTAAACTGCTACCAGAGTATTTATAGCATTTTGTCTGCCCTCCTAAGCACTACACCTAAGCACTACATATGTAGGTACTTATTACTTATGTGGTAAGAGAGCATATGTAATGCAAAAAGCGCCTCCCCAAAAAGGGAGGCGCTTTCCTAAATCAAACTAACGCGAATTAGCCATTGAGGGAAGGAGCTTCGACAGCAGCTAAGTCGAGGG
>NZ_PYCI01000243.1:0-3618 GCF_003015105.1 Chroococcidiopsis sp. CCALA 051
CCCTTGTCTCCCTTGTCTCCCCCCTCTCCCTTGTCTTTCTTCCCTGCTCCCAGCTCGTCCCTGCTCCCTGCTCCCTATTTTCACCAACAACCCGCAACTTAGCCTTCCAGATCCGCTCTACAGAAGCGCAAATTCTCTCTTTGGAGATGCGTCCGGTTTCAACAGCAGTACAGACAGCTTGAATTGCGCCTTCAGGATCGACTGGCATCAGTAAAATATCTGCTCCAGCTTCCACTGCAAGTACAGGCGCTTCGTTGGCTCCATAGCGATTGGCGATCGCTCCCATCACCAAAGCATCGGTAACAATTAAACCCTCAAAACCCATGTTCTGACGTAGCTGTTGCGTTAAAATCTGCGATGAGAGGGTAGCAGGATGTTCTGCATCCCAACTGGGTATAAGTAAATGGGCGCTCATCACCGCATCTACCCCAGCCGCGATCGCCGCTTGGAAAGGTGGTAGTTCGATTTCTGCCAATCTTGCCGGAGAATGAGGAATGACAGGTAAATCTAGATGAGAATCAGCAGCCGTGTCCCCATGCCCAGGAAAATGCTTAGCTGCTGTGAGTACGGGATAAGATTTTGCCCCTTGAATATAGGCACTAGCTAGCTGGCTGACGATCGCTGGATTGTCGCCAAAGGAACGGACGTTAATCACAGGATTGTCAGGGTTGTTGTTGACATCTACTACAGGAGCAAGCACCCAGTTAATTCCAACTGCTAAGGCTTCTTGAGCGGTAATTGCTCCC
This sequence comes from Chroococcidiopsis sp. CCALA 051, assembly GCF_003015105.1. Lineage (NCBI taxonomy): Bacteria > Bacillati > Cyanobacteriota > Cyanophyceae > Chroococcidiopsidales > Chroococcidiopsidaceae > Chroococcidiopsis > Chroococcidiopsis sp. CCALA 051. Next base: position 747 of record NZ_PYCI01000243.1, read on the forward strand.
ATTTGAGATGCATACGTTTGAGCGAGACTGAGGTTGTGGGATGCGATCGCCCCTATAGCCATTGGTGGAGGAAACCAAGTTGCACCAGCAAAACGCTGTCCTACCCCTTCCTCAATATCTGCGGCAATCAATAACGGAATTGTCGCCCAGGATTGCAATTGTTGCGTTTTTAAAGCGATTTCTGCCGCACTTCCACCCAACAGGATCGCACCACCTACACCTAGTTCTACCAACCGCTTGAGCTTATCAGCAGTTGGTTCCCAGCTAGGATAGAGAATTTGGTGGTCGAACAAGTAGCCAGAAGCTCTCACCACAAGCATCTGAGCCACTAGTTCTATCAAGGAAAGAGAATCGAGATTAGGTAGCGATCGCATGAACGGGGATTATGGATTGCGGATTAGGGGTTAGGTTGATAGTTGAAGGTTAACACTCAATTCTCAACTGTCAACTACCAACTACCCATTACCCATTACCCATTACCATCGTCACCGCCAAGTTGGAGCTGGGGTAACCGTACCATTAGGCATGATTGTCGCTCTATATCTAGCCCCTCGTGAATTGACTAAATCCATAATTGCCCCTCTGAGGTTAGCACCTTCTAAGTTAGCAGCCATTAAACCAGCACCAGTCAAGTTTGAGTTGACGAGAACAGCAGACTTGAGGTTTGCGCCAATCAGTAATGTCTCAAATAAATTAGCACTTGAAATATTTGCTGTCTCCAGATTTGCATCGCTTAAATCTGCACCTGCCAGAATAGAACGAGATAAGTTAGCACCTTGAAGATTGGCATTACGCAAATTGGCTCTGCTGAGGTTTAAGTTATTCAGGGGTGCGTTACTTAAGTCACATCGAGGACAAGCATTTGTCCGTTTTAATTGTGCTAGGTCTTGGGGATTATAAGCCTGAGCTGAAGCCATGAAACAAAGAGGAGCTAGCAAAGTAACGGTAGCAAGAATCGAAATTTTCATTGTCTAGATAACTTAATAATCATGTGTTGATGATTTGTGGCTGCTGGAGCCAGGCATAATAATTCGCGCTCCCGACTCAAAATCAGAGCGCCTCAAATAGTTCGGTTTAACAGAGTTGCTCAGAAGCAAGACTCTAATTATAAGATTCCCAAATCTGCTCCTTTGTTTCCCTTTTTAGCCGTAGTAACTAGGTTCATTACCAGGTTTCCACTTAATATTGCATCCAACACTAGGCTTTTGCTCGGTTGGCACGGGACGCGAGGCAAGAATTGCATCAATAGCAGCTCGTAAATCTGCACCCGTAACAGGCTTACCATTACTAGGACGGCTATCATCTAACTGTCCGCGATAAACTAATTTTTGCCCTGCATCGAACAAAAAGAAATCTGGAGTGCAAGCAGCAGTATAAGCCTTAGCTGTTTCCTGGCTTGCGTCATAGCATACGGGAAATAGAAAATCTAATTCCACTGCCATTGCTTTGAGCTTTTCTGGAGCATCATCGGGGTAGTTGTTAATATCATTGGCACTAATAGCAACTATCCCTACATTTTGGTGATTGTAATCTTTACCGAGTTGTGCTAATTCCGTTTTCACGTGTTTGACAAAAGGGCAATGCTGACAGATGAACATCACTAACAAAGCCTGTTTGCCAGCAAATGTAGATAAAGAGATCGTGTCGCCAGAAACAACATCTGGAAGTTGAAAATCTGGGGCAAGAGTCCCCAGTGGCAACATAGTAGAAGCTGTTAAAGCCATAACTTAAGAACTCATAAGTTAAAATTTTCTATTACTCATTTTCTGGATGATAACCAATCGCTGTTAAAGTACAGGGGGTGTAAAGTACAGTAGTTTTCAGCAAGAGCAGTCGAATTAGCTCATATTTATCGTCTCCAGATTTAAAATCTTACAGTAAAAGATATTACAAGATTTAGTGTTGTGCGATGCCTGCGGCAACTAATTCTACACAAAAAATCAGTACATTCGATTCAGAATGCGATCGCGCCCGAGTCAATCGTAGGTGACTTTATTATGGTGATGTTGGTTGCGGTTGAGGCTGATTTTGGGGTTGTTGGGTGTTTTGCGGCTGCTGTTGTGCTTTCAGGGCTTCTTGAGCCGTCATCCCCTCACCGCCATTACCAAAAAACCAAATTGCTGATGCAGCTTCGGCACGGGTAACGGGTTTTTTCGGCTGTAACAATGTGGTATATCCGAAAACCCTGCGAATATTCGACTGCTCTCCGTTTTGAAAATCTGCGATTACCGCACGTAAAGCTTTAGGATCGATCCGCGCTGCATCTTGGAACCCCCATGATTCTTTGACAGCCTCTAAGGAGGCGTTAGGCAAGGCTTGGCGGGTATCTAGAGGGACTTTCCAAAGAATCAACTGTTCCCGCGTTAACGGGGCATCAGGACGGAATAAAACCGCCGTTCCGTCTCCTGACAAGGAACTGGGAATTAACCCGGCTTCCGCGAGTCCCTGGATAACGGAGAAATCAGGATCGTTTCGCGGTACATCTCGAAATGCTGGTTGAGCTGCGGCTGATGCACCTCGAATTTGTAGCGCTGGACGAGTGGCTTGAATGCGATTATTGGCTTCAAACAACCAACGAGCAAATTCCCGGCGGCTGACGATCTTACTTGGATTGAACTGGCGGACGGGATCGGCTTGGCTGCTTTTGGCGTTAGTTGGTTCCAGGGGCAAAACACCCAAAGCCGCCAGATCTGTAATATATTGTTGCAATTCTTGAGGGGCTTGGCTTAGGTCGTTGAAGCTTCGCTCGGCTGTGTCAGAAGTGACTGAGTTACCTGTTTGTGTCTGAGCTGAGTTTTCCCCGCTGGTTTGGGGTGAGGGTGTAGGAGTGGCGGCTGTAGCTGGAGCATTTCGCTGATACTGAATGGTAAAT
>NZ_PYCI01000244.1:0-3614 GCF_003015105.1 Chroococcidiopsis sp. CCALA 051
CCCCTGAATCAGGAAGGTGGGAAGGATCTGATTGCCCCCCTTCAAAAGGGGGGTTAGGGGGATCGAAACTTGACTCTTACTTGCTAATTCCTCTCTTTTCAAGGAAGGTTAGGGGGGCTCTAAAACTTAACTCCTACCTGTCCATTAAATCCGCGTACAGAATTATAACCAACTCCTACAAACAGATTGTCAGCCGCATCAATTTGAACCCCACCAGACACGGCGAAATCCTCATCATCCGAATAATATCCTACCCCAATATAGGGATCGACAACAGGTAAATTAATAAACTTGAGTACGTCCACTCCCGTTGAATCACCCGGACCAAATCCTAATTCAACCCCTAAACCAATAATTCTCGCACCCACAGAAAAAGTCACATCACCATCGTCTCCTCCCACCGAAACCCAAGGCTGTGGAATAAGTTGAGCTTTAGCCGCAGTTGGTGTAAAAACTGTAGATAAAGACACGAGCGCGATCGCAATTTGACTAATAACTGTTATCTTCATAATCTTCTCCTCAACACCTAACTCACCTAAAATAAATAGTAGGGTGGGCATTAACCGCCTTATTTGAATCTGCTATTTACATCCTCTCCAACACGGGAATTCCTAATAAAGATAATCCCAACTTGAGAGTTCTAGCCGTTAAATTACACAGCACTAACCGCGACGTTCTCTGAGGTTCTTCCGCATTCAAGACTGGAACACCTCGATCGCGATCGTAAAATTGATTGAATTTTTGGCTCAATTGAAACAAATACTCGCACAATCGATTTGGTAATAAATCTTCTTCAATTGTTGAGATAACCTCATCTAACTGAAGTAAATGCTTTGCCAATACGAGTTCAGTTTCATGCTGCAATACTACCTTAACGTTGTCTCCCAACTGCTCGAAATCAATTCCTCCCTTACGGCTAATGCCTTGAATCCGTGCATAAGCATATAACATATAAGGAGCAGTATTACCTTGCAAAGCCAACATTTTATCGTAGCTAAAAATGTAATTGCTATTGCGGTTTTGGCTCAAATCGGCATATTTTACTGCACTAATACCAATCACTTGAGCGACGTGGTTAATAAATTCCTCTGTCTCTTCTCTTCCTTCTTCTTTTAATCGAGATTCTAAATCTTTACGAGCATGTGCGATCGCTTCATCTAACAAATCTTTTAAGCGTACAGCTTCTCCCGAGCGAGTTTTCAACTTCGATCCATCTTCACCCAAAACCAAACCAAAAGGAGCGTGAAAAAACTCCACTTCATCTGTAATCCAACCCGCTCGTTTTCCTACCTGAAAAATTTGAGCAAAATGATTAGTTTGCTCAGCACCCACTGGATAAATTACTCGTTGTGCTTTATCAGCATTTACTCGATAGCGAATAGCAGCTAAATCCGTTGTAGCGTAATTATAACCTCCATCAGATTTTTGCACGATCAAAGGTAAAGGCTTACCTTCTTTATTTGTGAAACCTTCTAGAAAAATACACTTCGCGCCTGCGTCAATTTCTACAAGTTCTTTTGCTTCCAACTCTTCAATCGTTTCTGCTAATAAAGCATTATAAAAAGATTCTCCTCTTTCAATAAACGGAGCAATTCCCATCAAATCGTAAATAACTCGATATGCTTTACTAGACAGTTGACAAACAATCTTCCAAGCCAGAATAGTTTTTTCTTCTCCTGCTTGCAGTTGTACTACAGCCTGTCTCGCTGCTTCCTTAAACCCTTCATCTGTATCAAACTGCTTTTTAGCTTGACGATAAAATGATGATAAATCTCCTAAATTCAAATTTTCATTTGTTGTCAAAGCTTCTGGATATGCCTTTTGCAAGTAAGCAATCAGCATTCCAAAGGGAGTGCCCCAATCGCCTACATGACTCAAACGCACTACGTCATGTCCGATAAATTCTAAAATTCGAGAAAGACAATCTCCAATCACAGCTGGACGCAAATGCCCAACGTGCATTTCTTTAGCAATATTTGGGCTGGGATAATCTACAATAACTTTCTTGGGATGTTTAACAGATGCAATTCCTAGCCGAGGGTCAGGATTAATTTTCTGTAATTGTGCTTCCAAATAAGCTGGTTTCAATGTCAAATTAATAAAACCAGGTCCAGCTACAGTTGGATTTTCGCAGAAATCGTTAACATCTAACTTTGATACAATTTGTTCTGCGATCGCCCGTGGAGGTTTTCCTACTTGTTTCGCTAGCGGTAGAGCTACATTTGCTTGATAATCTCCAAATTTAGGATTGCTAGCAGGTACTAAAATTGGATCGACTCCAGCATATTCTGCACCCAACGCAGCAGCCAAAGCTTGCTCGAATCGAGGTTTGAGCTGTTCTAAAGTTTCTTTCATAAGAGTTATGTATAGTATGTCAGCAAGGCGTAGGTGATTCGATCATTCTACCTAGCTGCAGACACTTCTAAATAGTTATATATAGTGTGTCAGTAAGGTGTAGGCAATTCGGTCGTTCTACCTAGCCGCAGACACTTCCAAGCTCAACATTCAATTTTCATACTCAAATCCAACCACTTCGCTTGAGTAATCGGCGCACTACTAGAAATATAATCTACGCCTGTTTCTGCTACCGAGCAAATAGTTTCCAAAGAAACGTTACCAGAAGCTTCAATTTTGATTTTGCTATTGTGCTGTCGGATTGTCTCTACTGCTTGATGCATCATCTCTAGAGACATATTATCCAGCATAATGATATCTGCCCCATACTGTATGGCTTCTGATACTTGTTCCAAAGACTCGGTTTCAACCTCTATGGTGAGAGGATATGGTATGCTCTGGCGGATTTGGGCGATCGCCTTACCAATTCCACCAGCCACTGCAATATGATTATCTTTGATCATCACTGCATCATCCAATCCCATTCGGTGATTAATTGCTCCTCCTAGTTGAGTTGCATACTTCTCCAGTACCCTCAGTCCTGGAGTTGTTTTGCGCGTATCGACTAATCGAGCCGGTAAATCTTCTATTCTCTCCACATACTGACGGGTAAGGCTAGCAATACCGCTCAACCTCATCGCCAAGTTAAGCGCAACTCTTTCTCCCATCAGCAATGCATCCAACGCTCCACTCATCTGAGCAATAACTTGTCCTGGCTGACACAATTCTCCTTCAGCCGCACAAGCGACAAATTTGACTTGCTCGTCTAAAGTTTGAAACACTCTAGCTGCAACTGGCAAACCTGCAATAACCCCGGGAGCTTTAGCTACCCACTTGGCTTGTCCAGTACGAGGATTTTGAGCTAGCAAGCTTTGAGTCGTGCGATCGCCTCGTCCAACATCTTCAGATAACCACTCACGCAGCAGAGGATCGAGTATTAACCAAGGCGGTAAAACAGCAAAATTACTCACGACTAATAAACTTCCTGGCTTGACTCCAAAATCACTCTAGCTCAAACCGTTGCGGCGAGGGAATTTGGGGGAAAGTCAAAATTTTTTTCACCAAAAGGGTTGACACATTTGGTGGAGATTAGATAGATTAATAAAGCGCCGGAGGAGAGAGGGACGCAAAGCGACCTCCCAAAGGGCGACCGAACCTAGAAAAGAGTATAGTTTGAAAGCGCCAACAAGCACAAGAGAGTTGGTGTCGAATTAAAAGAG
>NZ_PYCI01000019.1:0-63497 GCF_003015105.1 Chroococcidiopsis sp. CCALA 051
AGATGTGTATAAGAGACAGGTGGAGTTGTCTCCTGAAGAACGAAGCCGCGTACCGCAAGTAGCAGCAGATCCATCTGTCATCCCGCCTATCAATACTGCTCAACAGCAAGCGCCTGCGCCTGCTCAGGGTTTTCAGTCAGAAATCTTACCTCCTCTGCCCGCACCATCACCTTTTTTACCACCACCGCCTGGGACTACGCCAATGTACCAAATGCCCAGTAGCGATGCTTTACCTCCACCTGCGCCTATCCCCCTACCACCGCCACCTCAAAATTTACTCTCGCAAAATCCTTTTGGACAGCCCCCAGCACCACAGCCAAATCAAGCAAATCAAAATCTCCAAATGCGGCAGATAGCGCCGCCAGCGAATGCCTTACCACCCATTCCCCTGCCTCCCACGCAAGGTTTGCAGCCTAGTCCACCACTAGCACAACCTCCCAAAAACTCGCCCGATCGCGCTCAACAAGAAAGGATGGCACGGCAAAATGCCCTGGCGCAACGGTTGGCAGCAAATCGCAGTAAAGCCGATACTTCCTCAACGAGCGATCGCGAACGGCTTTTGGACGCAGCAGCGCAACAGCAAGTTCAACGAGCCAAAGAACGCGAGGAACGTGCCTCTCGCTTAGCAGCCTCCTTACAACAGCGTCAATCTAATCCCGCACCGACTAACCCGCCAGCGACAAATCCGAATAGCGATCGCGCCTCTCGCCTCGCAGCCATACTCCAACAGCGACAACAGCGTCAATCTAATCCCACACCGACTACCCCTCCTGCGACAAATCCGAATAGCGATCGCGCCTCCCGTTTGGCAGCACTTCAGCAACGTCTTGCCCGACCGATCGGCGCTCGACCTGACTTTAAACCCGAATCGGGATCTACGCAGACAATTGCTCAAATTGAAGCCTTGCAGCAACAGTATCAAAAAGTACAACAAGCTTATCCGCAATTTGTCACGGCTGCGCCAATCCGCAAACGAGTTCCTGTATGTAATAAAAAACTCAATGGCGGCGAAGCGATTATTGCAGCACTAACCGATCCCACGGGCAAAATTGTGATTGGACCCGACGTGATTTCTAAAGATAGTCCTAGCGCCGTACAACAAGCTGCGATTCGCTATGTCAAACGCTATCCATTCACCAAGTCGGCTGCTCCCGTGAATCAAACCTTTCGTCTAGAATTCAGCCACAATCCTAGATTATGTTCTAGAAAGTAGTGCAACAATTCTGTTTGACTCTGCTGCTAAAGTTAGCTGCGATCGCTCAGTCATAGCTAACTCATACAATAATTTTTGGTTCAGGCAAGTCTCCCCCTAGCCCCCCTTTTTAAGGAGGGAAATAAAGCCCTCTTAAAAAGGGGGTTGGGGGATCTTCGATTATTCAAAATTACTATAAGTTACATCATCTATCACTTGATAATTTCATATACATCTATCTAAAGAGATACTTTTTAATATTTGTAAATTCGCTATTCTTAGCCTCAGACATCAATATAAGACATAAATGAAATTTGAATATTCAAACTTTTTCTGTTAGTTCTCATCTGATATTGGGAATGATAACTATATCGATCTAGGTTGCAATTTTTATGCATCAAATCAGTATAGTAGGAAGTTCGCAAACTTTTTTGACTCGTAGACCTTATTGCTAATAACAGCGATCGCAAAACTGCATCCATTACTATCATCTTTGGTTAGCAATTGGGCAAGAAATCATGAATCAAGAGCCAACCCCTGAATCCCTGAGCGCAACTATTAGTCAACTGAAACAAATCAACGAACAATTACAGCTTCAAGTTGCAGCACACCAGCGGGCAGAGGCAGAAGTTCGATTTTTGCATGGCATTACCCAGTTTATTAATGAATCTCACGATTTTCACTCTGCATTAGCAATCGCGCTAGAAAAAATCTGTCAGTTTACTGGCTGGCAATTTGGTGAAGCATGGACTCCCAGTTCTGACGATCGAAATTTAACATGTAGCCCTGCTTGGTACAGTGCCGACCCAAGCTTAGAGCAATTTCGCCACAGCAGCGAAGGATATAAATTTGCTGCCAATATCGGTTTACCTGGGCGTGTTTGGGTGTCAAAGCGTCCTGAGTGGTTGCACATTTCTCAGGAACCAGAAACCATATTTTTACGCAAATCCTTTGCAGATCGAGTTGGATTCAAAACGGCGTTGGGTATGCCAATTGTTGATAGTGGCGATCGCGTCCTAGCGGTGTTGGTATTTTTCATGTTTGCATCTTGCGCAGAAAATACCCATTTAATCGAGTTGGTTGCAACTATTGCTGTTCAGCTAGGCACTTTATTACAACGCCAACAAGCAGAAGCAGCACTATATCAAAGTCAAGCATGGCTGCAAGCAATTTTAGATAATTCCACAGCACTAATTTATATCAAAGATTTAGATGGAAAATATTTACTCGTCAATGTCTGGTTTAGCCTTCTATTCTATCCCGATCGCGCTGGGGTAAAAGGAAAAACTGACTACGACATTTTCCCTCCAGAAATTGCTGCTGTCTTACAGCAAAACGATCGAAAAGTTATAGCTGCTAAATCTCCAATTGATTGGGAAGAACTGTTACCACATGAGGATGACGGTTTACATACCTATCTTTCCATTAAATTTCCTCTCTATAACGAACGCGGTGAACCTTATGCGATTTGTGGAATTTCTACCGATATTACCGAACGCAAACGCGCTGAAGATGCCCTACGTTCCAGTATGGCGACAAATAGAGCTTTACTCAATGCGATCCCAGACTTGATGTTTCGCATCAATCGTTCGGGAGTTTTTGTCAACTTCAAAGCCGCAAAAGGCGATCGCTTGCACCTACCAGCACATGAATTTTTAGGTAAACATTTATCTGAAGTATTTCCTACTGAAATTGCCAAAGCATTTGATAGTTGTATAAAACGTACTTTATTTACTAATGAAGTGCAAATTTTAGAATGTCAGCTGATTGTAAATGATGAATTCAGAGATTACGAATTACGCATTGCTGTCAGTGCTGAAAATGAAGTTATGGCAATTGTGCGCGATATTACCGATCGCAAGCGAACGGAAGCAGAAATTCGCCTTGCTTTAGAAAAAGAGAAAGAGCTAGGAGAACTCAAATCGCGGTTTGTAACGATGGCTTCCCATGAATTTCGCACGCCTCTAGCAACGATTTTATCTTCTTCAGAATTGCTCGAACACTACAGTCATAAATGGAGTGAAGATCGAAAACTAAATCATTTACAAAGAATTCAAACATCTGTAAAACACATGACTCAATTATTAAATGACGTACTCTTAATTGGTAAAGCCGAGGCAGGTAAATTAGAATTTAAACCCCTACTCATCGACCTCAAACAATTTTGTCACGAAATTGTTGAAGAAATTCAATTAACAGCCAGCGATCGCCAAATTATTTTTCAGTGTCACGCAGACGAGCGGATTACGGGAATGATGGATGAGAAATTGCTACGTCATATTTTTATCAATCTCCTTTCCAATGCTGTTAAATATTCCCCTGCCGACAGTCCAGTTAATTTTGAATTAACTAACGAATGCGACACAGTTATTTTTCGGGTTCGAGATCGAGGAATTGGTATTCCCTTAGCAGAGCAAGCAGAAATTTTTAGTAGTTTCCACCGTGCTAGTAACGTCGGAAATATTTCTGGTACAGGACTCGGTTTAGCGATTGTAAAAAAATCAATCGATTTACACGATGGCAAAATTGCAGTTGAAAGTTCAGTTGGCTTAGGCACGATTTTCACTGTAGTACTTCCTTTAAACAAGCAGGTATAGGTACAAAAACATGGCTAAAATTCTTGTGATTGAAGACGAACCAGATGTTAGAAATAATCTCGTAGAACTGCTAGAGTCAGAAGACTTTGACGTTGCTAGTTCAGAAAATGGTTTGATGGGAGCGCTGTGGGCGCAGCAGTATTTACCAGACTTAATTATTTGCGATGTCATGATGCCAGAAATTGACGGCTATGAGGTACTCGCTGCTCTACGGGAAGAAGCAACAACAGCGACAATTCCTTTTGTTTTTCTCACAGCAATGGCTGATAAAGCAAATGTCCGTCAAGGCATGGAGTTAGGAGCAGATGATTATTTAACTAAACCTTTTACTAGGGAAGAATTATTAGGAGCAGTTACCACTCGGCTAGCAAAACAGCAAGCGGTGGCACAACAATACCAAGCAGAATACAAAAGAGCAGAAGCGCTTAAACAAAGAGTACAAGAGCTACAACAGTATATCGAAACAAAAGATGAAGTCTTGCAGCAATTACAGCAAAATTTGTCTAGTACTGTACCGAAACTGAATATCGCGATTAATATTCTCAAGAATCTCACACCTGGCGCGCAACGCGATCGCTGTTTAGCAATTATTCAAACAGCCTGTGCTGAGGAAATTTCTATGTTAAGTCAACTTCCCTACTCCAAGATTTTTACAGAGGAATTATCAGAGTTGTTACGCCAATGTCAAATTACCAATGAAGAAACTTAGAATGTAGTGAGGAGAATTCAGAATTCGGAATTCGGAATTCGGAATTCGGAATTGGTAATGGGTAATGGGTAATTGGGTGGTGAGTGGTGAGTGGTGCGTGAATTGACTACCCCTCTGCTCCTCTGCCCCTCTGCTCCTCTGCCCCTCTGCTCCCTGCTCCCTCTACTATCTTTCTAATTCAAATGATCCAAATCTTAGTGGTAGACGATCAAAGCTTAATTCGCCAAGGATTGAAAGCATTATTGGAATTAGATCCTGAATTAACCGTCGTTGGTGAAGCAGAAAATGGGCAACTTGCACTTCAATTAGCTCAAGAATTACGTCCAGATGTAATATTAATGGATATTCGGATGCCGTTGATGGATGGCGTTGCAGCAACACGAGAAATTTTGCAACAACTACCGCAAACTAAAGTTCTAGTTTTAACAACTTTTGACGATGACGAATACGTAAAAGCAGCGATCGCTCACGGAGCTATGGGTTACTTACTCAAAGATACACCTTCAGAGGAATTAGCTGTAGCAATTCATGCCGTACATAAAGGATATACGCAATTGGGACCGGGAATTGTGAAAAAACTCCTGGTATCTCCTCTGTCTGTACCAAAACCCACTCCTCCGCCAGTACTGCAAGAACTCACGCCTAGAGAATTAGAAATTTTACAATTAATTGCTTCTGGGGCAAATAATCGCGAAATTGCTCAGAAACTATTTATTTCTGAAGGAACCGTAAAAAATCACGTTACGAATATTTTAAATCGACTGAATTTGCGCGATCGCACTCAAGCTGCCATTTTTGCGAATACTTTTCTATTTAAATAATTTCACACACTCCTCTCGCAACACGCCTTTTGTCACTTTAATATTTCTAAAAGACTTAGCAATTATCTCATCACATGCTAGATCGATCTGCGATTGGTTCACCGAGATCAAATCTTCGATTGAAGCCCCAATTATAATTTCTGATACACCAGCCCATACGCAAACACTCGCGCACATCGGGCAAGGTTCACCTGTAGCGTATATCGTATATCCTTCTAAAGACGGAGTTTGAATTTTAGCTGTTAAACTACGAATGACATTCATTTCTGCATGAGCAGAAGGATCGCAATCTCGCTTGACTGTGTTATACCCTTTAGCTACGACTTCGTTATCTTTGACAATTACAGCACCGTAAGGAGAATCGCCCTGTTTTGCTTCTGCCAAAGCTAATCGCATAAAATCTTCAGGTGTCATCTGTGTCATGTTACTCAAACAGCGTGTAGGATTTTATTTAGAAGATATTGAAACGCCCGCAGGTCGGACAACCACTTTAATTATTACAGGTTTAGTTCTACTATCTTCTGCTATTTTTGTTGCAGACACTTATTCGATTCCTCCTAAAGTTCGTAGTCTGCTCGATTTTTTTGACACGATAATCATCTTTATTTTTACTTTGGAATATTTGCTGAGGTTCTGGTGTGCAGAAAACAGAATGCAATACTTTTTCAGCGTTTATTCTTTTATCGATCTCATGGCGATTTTGCCAGTTTTTTCAGGATTTATAGATATCAATTTTAGCTACGTCCGCTTGCTGCGATGGTTTCGTATTTTAAAACTAGTTCGTTTTCTGCAAGGGAGAACTTTATTTGGTCGCATTGGGACGGAAGACAGTGTTATCTTTGCTAGAATATTGTTTACTTTATTTGCGATCGTTTTTGTTTATTCGGGTTTGATTTATCAAGCCGAGCATGTTATCAATCCAAAAGTATTTCATACTTTTTTGGATGCAGTGTATTTCTCAGTTGTCACGATGACAACTGTAGGATTTGGTGACGTAACTCCTATTTCCCAAGCAGGAAGGTTTCTCACAGTTCTGATGATTTTAACCGGAATTGCCCTAATTCCTTGGCAATTAGGCGATTTAATTAAACAATTAGTCAAAACATCAGATCGCGTAGAGACAAATTGTCCTACTTGTGGGTTAGCATTGCACGATGCTGATGCTCGGTTTTGTAAAGCTTGCGGTACGAGATTAGAAAAGATTCAGACTTGATTCTCTAACAAACCAGTCGCTCTTTCGCAATTCAGCTTTGTAGAAACGTTACATGTAACGTCTCTACACCGAGAACTAATAGAAGTACTACTTTTGGCGTAGGAACATATGCTTGAACCTGAGTATAATAACTCAAGTAAAAAATGTTATTTTTGTCAAGTTAAGATTTATAGTTCGGTTTCAATTTAGGGTAGTTCTATGGTTTTGTGGGCAGACTACGATAACTTTCCCATCCCTTATAAGGGATGGAATGTGGCTGTGGGCGAAAAATACGTAGGTAACAGACAACAGCTGGCAACCGCCTTCACGAAGCTATTGGCATGGCTGCGAGAGTATATGTCTGTAGACACTGCTACAATCCTACTACCAGATGAAGATCGGGAAAATTTGCTCGTATATGCTACCGTCGGACTTGAAGAAGAAATTACACAAAAAATTCGTATTCCTATAGGTCGGGGTATTGCAGGTAGAATTGCTGCAAGTAGTAAGTCAATGGTGACTCACAATCTATTGGAGGAGGAGATTGTCAGTCCGATTTTACGGCAGAAAGGACTGCGATCGCTCGTCGGCGTTCCCTTGCCAATGCAAGAAGGTATGGTTGGGGTTCTACACGTTGGTTCGCTTCAAGAACGCCAATTTACCGAACGTGACGTGCAGCAACTGCAAGTTGTGGTTCATCGTTTAAAGTCAATCATGCTGACAGCACAATTCAACTGTCTTTCTGATTCTGCCAGCAAGACAGCTAACCGTATTTGTGCAATCCACCTTTCCTGGTTGAAGCATTGTCAGAGATTACAGAAATTCCCAATCTCTCTACCGCAATCCTTAAGAAATGGTTCGTTGGCGATCGAAGCAATAGAACAACAAGCTTATTCCAACCTCCAGCAAAGTCCGATAATTAAATTGCTTACAGGCGAATTGGTACAAACCCTGCTTTCTCGATCGAACGCTGACCTTCACGAGATAACAGCAAATTAGTATAGGCAACTCCCGCTTGCTCGTCCAATAATCCATCCCTGCGAATGACGATAAATAAGCGTCTAGTTAGGGGATAGGAACCATCTCGGATAACTTCTACATTAACCTGGCGATTGATATTTATGGGTTGCACGTATTGATTAGAATTTTCCCTAGCAAGACCGATAGGACGAATCGATCGCTGGCTGGCTACTGCTTGCATAGAAGCGTAGGAAATTGCGCCTGGGGTGGATGCTACTTTGCGTACCTGTTCGGTGTAATCGCGCACGATTTGCACGTTGGAACCTATTTTAGCGCCTTTGATACTGGCAAATAGATACTTGAGCGAACCAGTAGTCTGAGGATCGCGAGCAATTGGTACGATTGGCAGGTTAGGTCCTCCTACCTGTTTCCAGTTAGTTACTTTAGCCATGAAAATATCCTGGAGTTGACCGATCGACAATCCTGCAATGGCTAAATCTCGATGGGTATAAAATGCAATGCCATCAAAGCCAATGGGGATTTGTTCCAATCTGAGATTGCGGTTTTTAGCTTTGTCATACTCAGCGTCCTCAATCGGTCGTGCCGTTTGCCCAAAACTAACGTAGTCGCCAATCAACATGGCAATAACTGAACCGGAACCTGGAGCACTATTATCAATAGGCTCGGTGAACCGCAGGCGAAATTTTGGATGAGCTTGGGCTATAGTTTCATTAAGACCTTGTGAAGCTACAGTAGCAAATAGGGGGGTACGACTATAGTTAAACAAACCTTCTGGGACGTTTGGAACCTCCCGCATAGTATTGTAGAGCTTAATGTTAGGAGAGCGGCTGATATTAGTTTGTGCAACTGAAGATCGATCTGGCAATTGCCAATTCAACAAAACTAATAAGCCTCTACCAATTGGTAGTAACAACAGCAGCGCCAAACCCAACCAAAGAATAGAAGATTGAACCCTAATTCGCTCGATAAGTTTGTTCGGCACAACAGTATTTTGTTTGAGCGGATGATGGCAGATCTCACAGTGCGTAGCAGTAGCGGAATTAGCATCATAACTACATTTACGGCAGACCTGACCTAGTTTTGTCTCCATAAAACATCCTCTATCAGTATTTAATATTTGTGTCCGAGATTACCAGTAGTCCCACAAGACTTAAGGATCGTATTGTCGCTCAAACGTATAAATGTTGCTATTTTCAGAGATAATTGTTGTTGGAGGATTCCTACCGGATAGTCGGTTAAAAGTGTAAATATTACTGTTTTTGGTGTAGGTGAGATTGCCTGCTGCTGCTACTACCTCCAAAGCCTCTGTAAAGGGAACTCGATCGAGTGAAACAGAGACAGTACCGCCGATCGATCTATCTGCGACTACGCAGACATGAGCCATCTTAGCTAGCAACTCCAGCACATCCTGAATATCTACGTTTTGGACTTGCAAGCTGATTAGTTTTTCTGCCTTAGTAAGTCCTGGTTCCGACGGTATGGTTTGGTCTTGACGGTTTAGAAGTTCTAAGTTGAAGATGCAGCGGCAGCACTCTGCATACACTTCTAGGCATAAGGGGCGAGTTTTGAGGAGAATTTGCTCGCATAAAGCCGTAGTTTGACTTGAATCTAATGTATGCCATTGGTCAAAGGTACAATTTGTCCAACTTTCGAGTTCGTCGCGCAGTTGCACTGCATTGACTCGCTCTACCAAAAAGTTCTGCAACAGCGGTAAGAATAGCTGCCCAATTGAGCCACGAGCGGTAAAGTATTCTTGCACCCTAGCAAGCAGATCGTCGATTTGCTTCACTGAGTCGGCATACAGGCGCGTTTGCTGTGCGAGTTCGCCGACTAGTTGCGCCGATTGAGTGTAAATTTCAGCTTCCAATTTAAAATTGTATGCTGTAGCAAAGGCTGATAAAACTACTTGCCAGTTTGCGCGATCGCTACTAAATAATTTCCATCTGCGTTCCTCAAGTTGGGGATTCAGGTTGTAGTAAGCTCTCCAAGCCGAGCTTTCTCGTCTCAGGCAGTCTTGCCGTCGTGCTTCATAATTGGCACGGATACTGTCAAAAGTCTTGATTAAAGAATTTAACCACTCAAGCAGCGATCGCGCTCCTATCTGATGCATTTGGTCAAAATAACCCTGCAATTGGCGCAGCATCTTCGCTCGCAGTACTAGTACGTTAGATTGTAACTGTGCCAAAGAACCGCTTTCTGCCGTTGGAGAGGTAAACCATTCAGCTAGCTGACGAGTTTCCTGCTCTAGCCATTGTTGTCGCTGAGATGCCAATTGTTGTTGACACTTTTGCTGGAGCGATTCCATACGTATTGCTAGTTGTTTAGTCAGCAGCGTGGCTGTGGCTGTCCGGTTTAAAGTAGTGAAGCAAGGTTCTCTACTTCCAGGATCGTTCAGTCCTAATTCGCTGACAACGCTCTCTACTGAGTACTTTAGTAATGGTAGAGAGCGCCACTGCACGATCAACTGCGCTGCCAAATAGTAACTCCAGCTTTCGAGTTGAGAAGTTGGTATAGGAACGTTGACAAAACGTAATTGCCTTAACTGTGGGTATCTAGCACTAGCTTCCAAAACAAGATTCTGTAATAGCGAGAAGTTGCTGTTCTCCCTACTACCCAACCTAATAAGTGCCAATGCCTCTGAGCATTGTTCCCAATCAAATTGCACCCCTGATTCCATAAAAACTACACCCTGCGGCATCTTGTCAATTAGTTTTATGTATGCTTATTTTCTATGCAACCATAAATCGGCGCGATCGCGTTGGTCGATTCACTACAAGAAACAGTTATCTGTTATCATTCAGGACGGCAAAATGATGCAATTTGGAACGAGATAGGGGACGGGAGACGGAAGACTGGAGTACCCATGAATGAATATGTGGAATTGAAACTGTAGTACTAGGGCATCAAGACTTTTGAATTTTCGTTGTCGATCGACTCACTCCTATACAACTGAGGGTATATTAGACCAAAAATTCCCACCAAAGTCAGAATTACCAAAACGATAACCCAGTATTTGCTACTAGTGATGGTAAGTGAAGATAAACTCAGTTGCTGTTTTGGCTTAGTTGCTGTCACCAGATTTTGCAGTTGCCTCTCAATCGGCTTTTGGAAAGGCTGGGAGCCATTCGACCACAGGCGCAAAACCAAGTGGCGATCGCGCAGCCAACTAGAATGGTATTGTTGACTCAACTCCCACACCAGCCACAGCAGCGGTGCTGCCGCCCCTGTTGGTCTAAGGCTAGCAGCATCTGATGTCTGCACTATGGGGATCAGCGAGTAGAAAGTTCGGTAATAGGCATTGACCGCCTTTAAGCTAGCAGTCATCGGTTGGAGTGCTGGTTGGAGTTGCTGATGTAGGCAACTAGGATTGAGTAGGTCGCACTTGGTGAGAATGAGTCCAAAGGGATAGTGTGAGTCATGCAAGTGTACCAAGTTGACGATTTCCATAACCTGTTTAATACTCTCCTTTAGCACCTGCAAGTAGGCTTTGTTGTGTACTAGCGCGTAGGCATCAATAAATACACAGCAGCCGTGGGAGCTAGACACCAAAGTACGAAATTCCCGATTGTGAATTGTGCAAATTTCTCCTGGAATGTCCCACCAGTGAAAATGACATAAAGTTTGAGTTCTCGACCATCTTTGCCGCTTCAAGCTAAAGCTAAAATTGGTGGTTCGCAAGGTCGGGGGTGGATATTGTCCTGACTGGGCGATGTAGCTATAGATGCTGTCGATGTTTGACTGTGCTTGGCTATCCTGGCAGTCAAACCACAAGTGTTGTCGACTTGTACTCGGTGGCAATACTTCAGTCCAACTATTACCATGTAGTTCAGCATAGCTGCCAGCAAGAAAGACTGTTTTGCCCACTCCCCGATGACCAATGCTGACCAAGTTAAATGTTTGTTTAGTAGTTACGGACTTCATTTTTTTGGTCTCGATTTTTTTAAATGCTAATACGTTAGGATGTTGATATTTTCTCTATTTAACTGTTAAGCTTTTAAGTATAAAGATTCATGAAATACGAGTTTTGATAAAGTTTGGGCGATCGTTTTGCAAGGTATCTCTTACCCAACTGTTCGATCTTTTAAACCACTTAATCGAGTAACGATGAAAGATTAAATTTGGTAAGCGAGAAGCAACCTATTTTACGAGTAGTTCGATCTGCTTTTTAACTTGTAAATGCTTCTACTCGATCTTTTAGGTATTTTATTTGCCTATTTTGCGATCGGAATTGATCGACACTCTTTACCCCTAGATATACTTCTCCCCCCGCGAAACCCCTACGTCATGTAAATAGACAATCACCGCGTAGTCAGAAAAGTATTTTTCGGCAAGGCAGGTTAAGATATCTTCGGCAACCTCCGAACTTACCACAGTCTCAATCTTGGAGTTCTTGCGCTCCCACTGGCTGGTTCGCACTCCTCGCGAGCCTTCTCCGCCCACCTGACTTACAGTGTATCCCTTAGCTCCCAGCTGCTTGATTTCGAGTAGAAGTCGATCCTCAAGTATAGCCTCGGCGATGATAACAACCAGTTTTAACGATGTCAGCTTCATCCTAATCCTTTAGTTATAGAACCATCCGGCAATAAAATAGTAGAGCGGCAAGCCTAAAGTGAGGTTGAAAGGCAAGGTGACGGCAAGTGTAGTGGTCAGGTAGTAGCCTGGGTTAGCCTTGGGGAGGGAAAGTCTGACCGCGATTGGAGCGCCAATGTATGACGCACCCGCTGCGATTCCTCCAAGTACGAAGCTTCCGCCTTTAGAAAGCCCAGTCAGCCAGCCTAACCAGATACCTAGAGATGCATAGACGATCGGCATTACAACTCCAAAGCTGACTAGGAAAAGACCGACCTTGGTAAGGTCACGAAAGCGCTGCGCCGCCACAATGCCCGTGTCCAAGAGGAACAGGGTGAGAATTCCCCGGAATGGCTCCACAAATACGGGGGCTACCTGCTTGAAACTCTCCTCACCCGCCATATAGCCAATGAAGAGACCGCCCAAGACGAGCATGATGCTGGGTTCGGTCAGAATTTCGTGCCAGAGGTGAGTCCAAGAGGTTTGCTTCTTCTTCAAGGTCACAAAGGCGATGAGAAGTGACACGACAATGGCTGGCACTTCTGGCAGGGATAGCAGAGCTAGCATAAACCCCTCATAGGGTATCTTGAGTGCCTTTAGGAAGTCCAAGCTGGCAATGAAAGTGACTACAGAGGTCGAGCCATAGTGGGCGGCGATCGCGGCGGCGTTGGAGACATCAAACTTACCCAGGCGGTGTATGATGAAGTACGTCACAAGGGGGATGACTACACCTAGACTCAGGCTGGCTAAAGCTGGAAGCCAGAACTCTGAAAAGGGAGTGTGGGAAAGCGCAACTCCCCCTTCCAGCCCTATAGCAAGAAGCAGATAGATCGTGAGGGATTGGTAAAACGCTTCTGGAAATTTGAAGTGGCTCCGCACCAGCGTAATTACGTTCCCAAAAACATATGCCAAGATAATTGGGGAGTGTAGGTGCTGCCTTAGTGCTGTCTCTAGCGTTACCGTTGCTGTTGATACTGCCATAGCAAGCTGATAGTTTTGTAGAGCTAATGTATTGTTTCTTTTCGGCTATTTTCGGCTCATGCAACTCGACGATCTCTAGTCAAATCTTGTTGTACTTGCAATCTGCCAATCTGAGCAATCAGGATATTTAATTCCCTTTCAAGATCTTCTAGATCTTGCGAAACTACTGCTAATTCATCAATTCTTTGTTCGACATAAGCTTGACCTTTTTGCTTTTCCTTAAGAATTGAATCTACTTGATTCCGAATACTGTGGATTTCTTTACCAAGTCCCCGATCTACAGTAACTTGAATATCGCTGAACTTACTCAGAATATCTTCAGCGAATTTTTCAGCCTGTTCTTTAGCCGATTTTCGCAATTGTTCAGTGAATTTCAAGGTTATTACTTTCTTGATTTTCTGTTCAATTTGCTGATTTACCTTCTTAAACTCATCTTCAGCTAAACTAGCTAAAACAACAATCACAGCTGGGATTACTACCCAGGAACAGAGACCAATCACAACTAAAGAAGCAAGTGCGGCTCCCATTATCTTGACCCCTATAGTTGTGAATCCTGACCAAGGGGTTAATCCTAAAATAACTCTAGTCCATCCAGGACTTCCTGTAATAGGATTTCCAGCAGCAGAGAATAGTCGTTCGAGATCGGAAGCTTTCCTTGTTGTTGAAATAGAAGACTGTTTTCCAGAAACAAGCTGAGATCGGATGTCGTCCACTAAACGGATAAACTCATTTGCTCTCGCATCAATATCTAGCTTGAGATCGTGCAACCGACTAGTAAGAAGTGGTTGTAATTCTCTAGCTTGCCAAGGAATAAATTCATTCTCTATTTGGAGAGCAAGGTGACTGGCTAGTTCGTAAACTATCTGCTTTACCTGCACTTGCATTTCTGCCTCGTTCACAAACATCTTTCCTTGAAAGATATCAATATTACATTCGAGTTGGTACTCTTCTACCCACAAAGCAATTTTCTCAGCAATACTTTCGTAAAAAGTGTAAGCTTGGTCTTTGATTTGCAGTTTTAGATCGTCACAAAAATGAGAGATTCTAATTCCTATTTGTTTGCGCTTAAGTTCGAGCTGCTTTAACGGAATTTGAGCGGCATGATATCGTTGTTCAATAACTTGACTATCGGTTCGCAGCATCGCCTCTCGTTCGGGAATAATCCGCCGCGCTTCATTAATTGATTGCCAGATATACTTTGTTGGCTCAAGAATTTTTAGTCGTCCTCTGTCAGTAGTCAGAAAATTCTCTAATTCCCTTTCTAAAATTGGTAGACCCGACTCAATAACCTTCTGCTCGTCGCCCTCAATGCGACCCTCCAAAGCCTCAGATGCACTCAGGAAAAATACTCCTTTCTCACCCCGTTTAGTCAGAGGTAATAATTTAGACTTTCCAAACCTCTTGACTCTCTCTTTTTCCTTATTTTTAATCAGGTCAAAACGATTGCAGATGAAAAAAATATCTTCGTGACCAATCGCCCTCAAATTATTTTCGATAACTCTCAATTCTGTTTTTGAAGCCAGAGCTTCGCATGAAAGTACAAAAATAACTGCGTCAACGATTGGCAAGTAGTCCATCGCGATCTTCTCACGAATATTATGCTCGTTCAGCCCAGGAGAATCAATAATCTCTACGCCCTTTCGACAAAGCTCCAGAGGCCAAAATATTTTAACTTCTTCAGCAGGATTTATATAGTTTTCATCAATTTCAGTCTTAATTTCAACATATTCCTCAATGTCGTTTATGGAAATTTCTTTTGGTTGCCTTTCTAAACTATCCTGAGCATGAAGATGTAAAAATGCTTTAGGCGAATCACCCCACTGGATTGAATTGATAATTCCAGTACATGGTGTTGCATGTGCTGGTAAAATTTCTTGACCTAGTAGAGCATTGATAAAAGTACTCTTACCCCGTTTGAATTCCCCGATTACAAGTATCTTAAAAGTATCTGTAGAAATACGTTCTTTTAATGAATGGAGAGTCTCTTCCCATTCTGCCATGTCTAGAGTCGATAGTAAGGACAATTGCCGCTCAACTAGAGAGTTCAACTCACTACGCTTTTGGAGGAAGGTCTCATAGTTTTCATGAACGTTAGTGGCGATCGTAGGCAGCATAAAATTTTCCTTAAATGACTTTTTGTTTTACTCAATCATTCATCAACATAAATGCTTGCTAGGCAACTCTAGATAAATTGAAATATTTTCCAAGATTGGTTGTCATTAGTCATGAGTTGTTTTAGCAGAATTTAGTAGCTGATATACAACAAATATCATTGGTGTAAAAGGTTATAAATTTCTCCATTTGGTCTTTTATAGTAGAAGGTACAAGAAAAAACCTTTCAAACAAAAGATGGTAGGTTACTTTGATATCTTTACCTTTCAGTGCTTAACTACACTGTCGGAGCAATGGAGCAAGTTTGTAAGAAAATCAAATTAGTGCGTCCCCAGTTTGTTGCTGTCGGTGAGCGCGTTGTCTTTACCAGCGATTGAGTGTAGATTACACCGCCAAAGGTGACAAAATTGGAACCAAAACGTGACAATTTGGAAGAATATTTACATTCTTAAAAAAGAAAATTAGCGAGTAGATAAATCTGAATAAATAAATAATTTACCAAACCAAAAAAAGAATTTCGTTGTTCCCATAAAATGACCATGCCACTGAATACTGTTAAACAATTAATTAAGTACTTGAACCATTCATCGTTTATTTTTATCAAGACAAACTGACCTATCCAATTGGCTGGAGCTGCTGCTATGCCAATTGCTAAACCATATAACATATAATGCCTAGTCAATGAACCGCAAATAGCGTAAATTAACATTTTGGCAAAATTTACTACCAACACATTCGCTGCCTTAGTAGCAATCATCTGTTCTTTATTCAATCCGTAGTTTAGGTAAAAAGTATTTAATGCAGGTCCTGTACTACCGATAATTCCAGAAATAAAAGAACCCAGAAAACCAGCTATTAAAAAATACCAAGTGCGAACAGTAAAAGATTTTTCTTGCTTGCTAAAGCCAGAACTAAATACTGTAGCTACAAGAAAGAATCCAATCAATATTTGCAGTCCTTCTATCTTGGCGCATGTAAACACGTAAGCACCTAAAAAAGCTCCTGCTCCTGCTCCAGGCAAATACCACTGTACCACTTGCCAATTAATACTCTGCCGGAAAAGCAAGATTCTCTGTGAATTACTAAGCATTATCCCAGTTGTGACAACAGGTGGGACAGCTTGCGCTCCTAACAAGGAATCAATTAGCGGCATGAGTACAAGGTTGCTCCCGCCACCAGCTAGGGTTCCGATCAATCCAGCAGTAAAACTTACTAATGTTAGGCAAATGATGTTCATGGCTGAGTAGTATTAACGTTGCCCTGTATTTACCGCAGCCCGATCTAGCTCACAAATTCCACAACTAAAGTCTTCTAGTCGCAAAATTCCTATTTTTTGTTCAGGGCTTTTCTGTAAGATCTCTGAGTCTCATGGTATTTGTCCATCGGTTACTTTGAATCCCAATTACTCTTGAAGGATGTCGAGCTTTGATGTATTTCCATCAATTAAGCTGTGATGCTTTTGATAGCCTTCTTTAACTAAATGAAGAGAACCGATTTTAAAATGGCAATGGCATAAAGAATACTGCGATCGCGGCATTCGATCTTACTAGAATAAAAGCGATCGCAGTATATGTCCAGAGCAGATGAAACCGAAGACAGGGTAGAAATTATCGTACCAAGCGCTGATGCTTTTACTCTACTCGGTACTGTAAATCGATCGCTAGGATTGAGCTTGTCTATCCTTAACTGCATGGAGCTTAAATTTATGCCTCGTATAGTGTTCTGGAATGAGCTGCTCCAAACGATCTACAAGAATATGTTATCGAAAGATAAGTGTAGGCAGATAGCGACACCAAGTAGCTAGTGCAGCTACAGCAAAGGTGGAAACAAAACCGCAGGCGAAGAATGTTTCAAGGGGTGACATAGGTTTCTCCAAATCATTGACACTCAAGCGTTGTTCAGCAATCTTGTACGCACGAGATAAATAACAAAGCGCAATCGCTCAGAATTGCGTGAATGGTTCTGTAGAGTTGCTGCATCATTTTGGCTAGCAGTTCTATTGCTGAACTTGCTTTAAAGATTAGGCTGATAAGGAGACAAAGCGGAGACGAAAAAGTAACAAACTTGGGAATATCGCAAATTGTCTACAGGGTTCTGTGACAAAAACTGGTAGATTATAATAATTCAGGAAGACAGCCACCCGCGCCTATTTAATTCAACTTCACATCGCTAAAACATCTTCACAGAGTCCAAAAATTACCGATTGAACGGCGGCGATTGCTGAAAAAGAGTTTATTTGGCATAGCACAAAAATATTTAAATGTGTTGGTATGTCAAGATATTCAGATGATGGAGGAAGAACAGCTTGCTTATCTCCTGTGTCCAGAGCGTCAGAACTACGAACTCGATCCAGCCTTGGCTAGCGTAACAAGATTGATGCGCCATCAAGTAGCAAAGAATACGGCAGATTTTTCAGCCTTGAGTTAGTTACGAAAATTAATATCAGAGGCGATCGCGTTTCCCGTAAGAATCGATACAATAAGCTTCTTGTAGGAGTCGATTTTGCCTGTGAAGTCAAAAATAAAATTAGTCAATTAGCGATCGCGCGATCGCGAAGGCTGTCTTCAGAGGGAAATCGGAACCAAAATTGATTTGATTCAAGTGGTTTTGCAATCGTGAAATTTAAAGAATTGAAATTTAAAGAATTGAGATTTTTCGTTAACAAGTGTTTCAGAAATTATTAGGGGCGCATAGCTATGCGCCCCTAATACAACAGATAACTAATAATTTCCTTAAGAGCCGAACATTTACATCTCTACTCGTTAGAGAATGCAAATTAGAATGCGCCTTTACTATCAGGTGTAAACTTCCTACACCCCATATTCCTGTCAATAACTTCCAACTACCGACTGCCAATTTCATCACGACCCTTCATTGCCACGGATAAATCGCCAATTATGAATAGCAATCAACTACCACCAAAACAGGGACTCTACGATCCACAGTTCGAGCATGATGCGTGCGGTGTAGGATTCATCGTTCATATGAAGGGCAAACAATCGCACGAAATTGTAGAACAAGCACTCACAATTCTGTTAAATCTCAATCACCGTGGCGCGTGTGGTAGCGAGATTAATACAGGCGATGGCGCTGGAATTCTCTTGCAAGTTCCGCATAAATTTCTCAAAAAAGTTGCAGCCGCAGAAAATATTAACCTGCCAGAAGCAGGACGTTATGGCGTTGGTATCATCTATTGCGCGCCAGATGCCGCAGTCAGGGAGCAGAGTCGGCAGATATTTGAAAAGATTGTGGCAGAGGAAGGTCAAAAAGTCCTCGGTTGGCGTGATGTACCGACAGATAACTCCTCATTAGGTAACACCGCTAAAGCTAGCGAACCTTTCGTACAGCAAGTTTTCATCCAACGTGCTGACAATTTAATCACTGAAACAGATTTCGATCGCAAACTATACGTCATTCGCAGACGTTCTCAAAACGAAATTCGCACTACGCAGATAGATCCGTACTGGTATCCATCGAGTCTTTCGTGTCGGACAATTGTTTATAAAGGAATGTTAATGCCCGTGCAGGTGGGGCAATATTATCCTGACTTGCAAGATCCGGATCTAGAAAGCGCCCTAGCACTAGTACACTCTCGCTTTAGTACGAATACATTCCCCAGTTGGGAGCGATCGCATCCTTATCGCTACATTGCTCATAATGGTGAAATTAATACCCTGCGCGGTAACATCAACTGGATGCACGCGCGGCAATCTTTGTTTGAGTCAGAATTATTTGGCGCAGATTTAGAGAAGCTAAAGCCAGTCATCAATATGGACGGCAGCGACTCGATGATCTTTGACAACGTGCTAGAGTTACTAACACTCGCAGGGCGATCGCTGCCTCATGCAGTAATGATGATGATCCCCGAACCGTGGACGGCGCACGAGTCGATGAGCGAGGAGAAAAAGGCATTTTATAAATATCATTCCTGTTTAATGGAACCGTGGGATGGTCCCGCCTCAATCGCCTTTACCGATGGGACGACAATCGGCGCGGTACTCGATAGAAATGGCTTGCGTCCGTCACGATATTACGTCACCAAAGACGACTTGGTAATCATGGCATCCGAAGCGGGTGTATTGCCAATTGAACCAGAACGTGTAGCGTCAAAAGGGCGCTTGGAACCAGGAAGAATGTTTCTGGTAGATATGGCACAAGGACGGATTATTGCCGACGAAGAAATCAAACACCAAATCGTCACCGCACATCCATATCGGGAATGGTTGGATAAGTATATGGTGGCGTTAGCGGGAATTGTAGGGGCGCACGGCTGTGCGCCCCTACAAGATAATTCAATCCCTTACCCCTCACCCCTCATTCAGCGCCAAATGGCATTTGGATATACGTTTGAGGAGTTGCGGCTGTTGTTGACTCCGATGGCAAAGGATGGAGTTGAGGCAGTAGGTGCGATGGGTGCGGATACGCCGTTGGCTGTTTTATCTGACCGTCCCAAATTGCTTTACGATTACTTCCAGCAGTTGTTTGCTCAGGTGACGAACCCGCCGATTGATTCGATCCGCGAAGAAATTATTACTTCGGCAGAAACTACTATTGGTTCGGAACGGAATTTACTCAAACCAGAACCAGAAAGTTGTCGTTTAATTGAATTGAAAACACCAATTCTGAGTAATGAAGAGTTGGCAAAACTGAAATATATCAATGAAGATAATTTCAGCTCCGTGACGATTCCCATCCTGTTTAACCCAAAAAATGGGGTGAAGGGATTAGAAACAGCACTGGATGAAATTTGCAGCCAAGCAGACAAAGCCATTGCATCTGGTGTCAATATTATTATCCTGAGCGATCGCGGTGTGGATCGAAATAATGCCCCGATCCCAGCATTACTCGCAGTTTCCGGTTTGCATCACCACTTAATTCGCACGGGAACCCGCACGCGGGTAGGAATTGTCCTGGAATCGGGAGAACCACGGGAGGTACATCATTACGCCGTGTTACTCGGTTACGGTTGTGGGGCAATTAATCCTTATTTGGCTTTTGAGACAATTGAAAGTTTAATTCAGCAAGGTTCGCTACTCGATGTTGATTTCAAAACTGCGTGTAAGAACTACGTCAAAGCCGCAACTAAGGGTGTGATTAAAGTTGCCTCCAAAATTGGGATTTCTACCCTGCAAAGCTATCGTGGAGCGCAAATTTTTGAAGGCATCGGCTTAAATCAGTCGGTAATTGACAAATATTTTACCTGGACGGCATCGCGGATTGAAGGTATAGATATAGAAGCGATCGCCAAAGAAGCAATTTTACGTCACGCTCACGCCTTCCCAGACCGTCCCACCAACGGACATACGCTGGATGTTGGGGGTGAATATCAATGGCGCAAAGAAGGTGAAGCGCACCTATTTAGCCCGCAGACAATCCATACGCTGCAAAAAGCCGTCCGTGAAGGAAATTACGACAGTTACAAGCAATACGCCACCCTAGTAAACGAGCAAAATCAGCAGTTTTTTACCCTACGCGGACTATTGCAATTTAAAGCACGTCAACCAATCCCAATTGAAGAAGTCGAACCGATTGAGGCGATTATGAAACGCTTCAAGACAGGGGCGATGAGTTATGGCTCAATTTCCAAAGAGGCGCACGAAACACTGGCGATCGCCATGAACCGGATTGGTGGTAAATCTAATACTGGGGAAGGTGGCGAAGATCCAGAAAGATATACCTGGACGAACGATCTCGGTGACTCAAAAAATAGCGCCATCAAACAAGTGGCTTCCGGTCGATTTGGCGTAACTAGCTTGTATTTATCCCAAGCGAAGGAACTTCAAATCAAGATGGCGCAGGGGGCAAAACCAGGGGAAGGCGGACAGCTACCAGGACGCAAGGTGTACCCCTCAATTGCCAAAGTCCGTCACTCCACGCCAGGAGTAGGACTAATTTCGCCCCCACCACACCACGATATTTATTCAATTGAAGACCTCGCCGAGTTAATTCACGATTTGAAAAATGCCAATCGTCAAGCACGAGTCAGTGTGAAGCTAGTGTCTGAGGTTGGCGTGGGAACAATTGCCGCAGGGGTTGCCAAAGCGCACGCTGATGTGGTATTAATTTCTGGTTTTGATGGTGGTACGGGTGCTTCGCCGCAGACTTCAATCAAACACGCGGGGCTACCTTGGGAATTGGGGTTAGCAGAGACGCATCAAACTTTGGTGCTGAATAATTTGCGATCGCGCATCGTTGTCGAAACAGACGGACAGATGAAGACGGGGCGCGATGTTGTTGTCGCAGCACTGTTGGGTGCAGAGGAGTTTGGTTTTTCTACCGCACCCCTCGTTTCCCTTGGCTGTATTATGATGCGCGTCTGCCACCTCAACACCTGTCCGGTGGGGGTAGCGACACAAGACCCACAGCTGCGGCAAAACTTCACGGGCGATCCAGAACACACGGTCAACTTTATGAAGTTTATCGCCCAAGAAGTGCGGGAAATTATGGCACAACTCGGTTTCCGCAGCTTGAATGAAATGGTTGGTCGCACTGAAGTACTAGAAGCAAAACAAGCGATCGCCCATTGGAAAGCAAAAGGCATTGACTTGTCAAAGATTCTCTACCAGCCGCAAGTAAGTGCAGAAGTCGGGCGTTATTGTCAAATTCCTCAAGACCACGGGTTAGAACAGTCCCTCGACATGACAGTATTACTGGAATTATGTCAAGAGGCGATCGAACACGGTAAACCAATCAAAGCCACTCTACCGATTAAAAATATCAATCGCGTCGTCGGCACGATTCTCGGAAACGAAATCAGCAAACGTCATTGGGATGGTTTACCCGAAGACACCGTACACCTACATTTCCAAGGTAGTGCAGGGCAGAGTTTCGGTGCATTCGTCCCCAAAGGCGTAACTCTCGAACTCGAAGGTGATGCCAACGATTACCTGGGTAAAGGACTTAGCGGTGGCAAGATTATTGTTTATCCACCCGTAGAGTCTACATTTGTCCCAGAAGAAAACATCATCATTGGGAATGTTGCCTTCTATGGTGCAACCAGTGGTGAGGCGTATATTTCCGGTGTTGCCGGAGAACGCTTCTGCGTGCGTAACTCTGGTGTCAATACCGTTGTGGAAGGCGTAGGGGATCACGGTTGCGAATACATGACTGGTGGTAAAGTTGTCATCCTGGGTACTACCGGACGTAACTTTGCCGCAGGGATGAGTGGTGGTGTTGCCTATATTCTCGACGAGAAAGGCGATTTTGCTACTCGCTGTAATACGCAAATGGTAGGACTGGAAAGACTCGAAGATCCAGAAGAAATCGCGATCGTGCGGCAAATGATTCAGAAACACGCTGACTATACCGATAGCCAGAAAGCAAAGCAAGTTCTCACCAACTGGGAAGCGACAATCCCGCAATTTGTCAAAGTCATGCCACGGGATTACAAGCGCGTGTTGCAAGCCATAAAACAAGCCCTAGCATCCGGCTTAAGTGGCGACGACGCCCTCACCGCCGCCTTTGAAGAAAACGCCCGCGATGTCTCCCGCATTGGCGGCAGCTAATTCAGTGACCAGTGACCAGTGACCAGTGACCAGTTACTAGTGACTTTTCTCCCTCTGCTCTCTTCTTTTTTTCACGCATCACGCACCACGCACCACCTTTAAACTATGGGCAAACCAACAGGCTTTATCGAATATCTCCGTGAAGTGGCATCGGAAGTTGCGCCAGTCGATCGCATCCACAACTGGGACGAGTTTCACATCCATATGCCAGAGGAGAAACTGCGAACCCAAGGCGCGCGCTGTATGGATTGTGGCGTACCGTTTTGCCACACGGGTACAGTTATTAATGGCATGGCAAGCGGTTGTCCGATTAATAATTTGATTCCTGAGTGGAACGACCTGATCTATCGCGGACTTTGGCGCGAAGCCCTCGATCGCCTGCATAAAACTAACAACTTCCCCGAATTTACAGGGCGCGTCTGTCCTGCACCGTGTGAAGGTGCTTGCGTGCTGGGCATTAATAACCCTCCCGTGACAATTAAGAATATTGAAAATGCGATCGCTGATAAAGGTTGGGAAGCGGGCTGGATCGAACCTCATCCCCCAGAAAAGCGCACGGGGAAAAAAGTTGCCGTTGTCGGTTCGGGTCCGGCGGGACTATGTGCCGCAGCACAACTCAATACAGCAGGACACTGGGTCACGGTATTTGAACGCGCCGATCGCCCAGGTGGATTGCTGATGTATGGTATTCCCAACATGAAATTGGATAAGCAGGAAGTCGTCCAGCGTCGCCTGAATATTTTGGAACAGGAGGGCGTAAAATTTGTTTGCAATACCGAAATTGGTAAAGACATCTCTGCGGAAACCCTGCTAAAAGAATTTGATGCTGTAGTTCTCTGTGTCGGTGCGACCAAACCCCGCGACTTACCTATCGAAGGACGAGAGTTGAAGGGAATTCACTTCGCAATGGATTTCCTCACTGCCAATACCCAAGCAATTCTAGATAACCACAGAAACAATAATTTCATCTCTGCTGCCGATAAAGATGTCGTGATTATTGGCGGTGGCGATACTGGAACTGATTGTGTTGGTACGTCAATCCGCCACAGTTGCAACAGCATCGTCCAATTGGAAATTATGCCTCAGCCACCCCTCACCCGTGCCGCGAATAACCCGTGGCCCGAATATCCCAAAGTCTACAAAATGGATTACGGACAGGAGGAAGCGGCAGCTAAATTTGGCGCTGACCCCCGCGTATATATCACCACTGCGACCAAATTTGAAGGCGACGAGAACGGCTGCGTCAAAGCCGTCCACACGGTACAAATAGAATGGACGAAAAACGACAAAGGGCAGTTTATCCCACAGCAAGTCCCTGGTACGGAAAGAGTCATACCCGCCCAACTCGTCTTACTGGCGATGGGTTTCCTTGGACCCGAACAACCCCTAATTGATGCCCTCAGACTCGATCGCGACCCCCGCAGCAATATCAAAGCCGACTATGGTAAGTATGCTACCAGTATCCCTGGAGTTTTCGCCGCTGGCGATTGTCGTCGCGGACAAAGCTTAGTCGTTTGGGCATTCAACGAGGGTCGCGGTGCAGCCCGCGAGTGCGACCTTTACCTCATGGGTAGCACGGATTTACCTTTTTAATGGGGAGTCGGGAGTCGAGAGTCGGTAGGGGCGCACGGCTGTGCGCCCGTACTAGGGAGTCAGGAGTAGCAACCAACAACCAATTACCATATGACAAAAATTTCACCCAGAACTATCTATCACAACCTCAGACTACTGGAACAGGTTAATGCTGCTACTAGTGCTGTTTACAGACAACTGGCACAAGAAGTATTGGCAGATCCAGAAGTGGAACTCGTCTGGCGACAGGCGATCGCCAATCGACTCAATCACGCCAACCACCTACTAGAAATGCAGATGGCTAACGATAACGATAGCTACTGAGGAGAATTCGGAATTCGGAGTTCGGAATTCGGAATTAAATCGTTTCCTTTAGCTGCTTTAGTTCTCTTATCCCGACTCCCCACTCCCGATTCCCCACTCCCCAGTTTGCTCGATTTCTCGGCACTTTGCTTCAGCGTCTTTGAATGCTGCGGCATAATCAGCGCCACCTAGCATGACATCGCCATAATACTCATAAGGGGCTTCTCCGTAGACTGGTAAGGGGTCGTCTTCTGGGTAATCTTCTTTTGACTCTTCTATGGTTGCCTTGAGTTGTGGCACGGTGAGGCGCTGAGCAGGAAAGTAATAGAGTGTTTCAATGTGGCGATCCAGATGGGGAAACGTCGGATCGACAATGCGATCGCCTAATTCGAGCCAGCCATACTCTACCATTTCACACGGCGCGCTGGCAAAGACTAAAAAGCCCTGTACGTAGACCGATTCCTCTATCAACAGCGCCGCTTTATAGGCGTTATCAAAACACTTAGTTGCTTTACTCTTAATCCGTTTGGCAACTTCCATCGAAAGAGTTACATCTAAAATTTTACTCATATCAAACTGTTGTTACATCTCAATCCCAATTTTTGAATGTTTTGACTTTTGTACGGGCGTGTTTACCAATTATCTCTGACTACGACCAAATATTGCTGGCAAACCCGCCCCTACGAATGCATGACTTCCTCAAACGGGAACAGTCAACGGCATTCCATTATCCTTGGCACTCAATTTAAGTAGAAATGGTACGGCTTGCTTGACCCAATCTTTGATCGCAGTATAAGCCGCTGCCTCCTCTCCATAACAAATTTCCAACATATCTGTATGAATGATGCCGGGGTTGAGGGGAATCGCTGCCATTCCCGAGGGTAATTCCTGTGCCAAAGACCTAGTAAGTCCCTCAATTGCCCATTTTGACGCACAGTATGATGCGACCTCTGGAGAAGTGGAACGACCCCAACCAGAACTTAAGTTAACGATAATGCCCCGGTTTTTCTCCTTCATGGCGGGGACAAAGTGACGGATAACGTTTGCTACTCCTTTGATGTTGACATCAATCAGGCGATCGAATTCTTCAACAGGAATCTGCCACAGTGGGGCTAGAGGATTAATTATAGCTGCATTGTTAATTAGTAAATCTGGCACGCCGTGGCGCGAAAGTACTTGTTCTGCCCAAGTTTTCACCTGCTGGTTATCGGCAACGTCTACTACCATAAAATCGTGCGGCGAATTATACTGCTGAGATAGTTTTGCTACTGCTGCCTCAGAACGGGCGCAACCTACAACTGTATGTCCAGCTTGAATGAATCCTTCCGTCATGGCAAGCCCCAAACCGCGACTTACCCCCGTGATGACAATCAGCTTAGTCATGATGAAACTTGGCGTAACTTTACTTTACTAAAAAACTAGTTTGCAGGAGTAGAAGGCATATTTCCCTCTCAAATTATCTTACGCAATGCTTGAAGCTAATGGACTTGCTTCCTGGTTTAAGGAAGAACAGCAAAAAACCGAAAATTGGTATCTTGCATCTAGCAATCCTTACCAACAGTCAGGATGGGGAAGTACGCCCGAACGCTGGCGCTGCGGACGAGAGGTAATTTTAGCAGCGGTCAACAAGAACGGAAGTTTTTTAGATGTGGGTTGTGCCAATGGTTTATTGCTAGAAAGCTTAATACAATGGGCAAGCGAACAAAAAATCCAGTTGATTCCCTATGGAATAGATATTTCGTCCCGCTTGATAGAACTTTCGTGTCAGAGACTACCAGATTTCATCAATAATTTTGCGATCGCTAATGCCTTATACTGGCGCTCGACAACTCAATATGATTTTATACATACCTTATTAGAATATGTCCCTTCTCAGTTACATTCGGATTATATTCAGCGGCTTTTTAATGCTGTGAAATAGGGAGGAAGATTAATTGTCAGTAGTTACAGTAACCGCAGTCGTCAGCAACAAACTTTTGATGTTGTTCAATATCTCAAACAACTTGACTATCCTGTAGCAGGAAATGCTAGCAGTCAAGAGGAAGATGGTTGGATATTAACTCGTGTTGCATGGATAGAAAAGCGTTAAACCTAATTTTAAATACAAAGCTGTTTCGATCGTATTAGTAATTACTATTACCGCCAATCATCTACAACAAATACATCAGGACGACAATATCCTGGTTGGTTCGGTCTATGCATTACTATCCCAGTAATCTCCGTCCGAAAACCCCGCGCTATCATCCGGCGATATGCCTCATGACGACTCGTATTCACCCCAGCTAATAAGCGCGACATACCCATCTGTACGCTCAAAGTTTCGCATAGATCTAATAATTGCTCAAATCGTTTCTCTACATTTTTTCCCGAACGCACAACCCCAAATTTAACATAGCAAGTATCGCTACCTGCTTCGGTTCCCGCACCACAATGACAAACAGCAAATCCTGCTAAACTCTTTTCATCCCAAAAGAAAACCGTGTCGCCTATTTTTTGCGTCTCTATGACAATAATTGCTTGCGACAGATCTAAACCTGCAAAAATGCTATCTGTAATAGTAAGACTTTCTTTTAAAATACTCGATCGCTGTTCTCGATCCATTTGAGAATATCTGATGACTTGCGGCACTGGCTGAGACTGTTGTACGGGTTTAGCCATAATTACAGTTAGGAACCGCTGCCAAAATCCAAATTTTTGATACAGCGCGTGGTGTTTGGAACTATTAGGAAAAGTAAATAAACCCGCCTGCTGGATATTCCATGTATTGAAGCATTCTACAACTGGTTCGATCAGTCGTTGGGCAATTTTTTGGTTCCACCAATCGGGATGAACGCTAAGGGGACCAAAAGAGGCACAACTACCCCATCGAGTTACTAAATTAGATCCTATAATTCTATCTGCGATCGCGGCAAAAGCTGCTGATGGATTTGCGTGCCAGCGACTTTGGATAAAGTTTGCATCACCTCCAAATTCCATTGGATCGGGCAATCCGATAAAAGTGCCAAAAGCTAATCTGAAAACGCGATCTGCTGCGGGTATTTCGCTTTCTTGAAGCTGGCGAATTAAGACTTCCATTGTTGAGATATTTTCTAAAGGTCGGTCGGTTTATATCTTCCTTTATTACCTTTCAATAGCTCATAAAGTCACAAAAAATTTAAATATTACAACCTAGCAACATTCTTCTTCGCTGTAATCGCAGTCGATATAGTCGATGCGCTGGCAATCGTATTGACCTTTAATATTGTTGTTATAAAATCTTCCTAGAGAATCGGTTTCTTGTAAAGCTTCCCAAGTCTCCGGTTCCACATCTGCATACTGATATACACTGCCACTACTAAACTCAACTTGTAAAATGCGATCGTTGCAGCCATAACCAATTGATGTTGCCATTGTAGACTGAACTGGTAGCATTTTTAGAGGTTCAGATGCAGCAGGTAATGCATTAGTATTAACTAATGAATTGACGTGTTGCAAACCTTCATAAGCCTCAATCGGGGCGGGAACCTCCACTAACTCAAACTCATCTCCTCGGTCAATTAACAGCCCTAAATAACCATCTGAATGACCGACAGCTACTAGATTACCCAGATCGAGTTTAGAGAACTTCATCAGGATTCTTACCCTTTTATTTTTAGTACAATTGTACTTAAGAACGGGCGTTTTGTATAGTGCTAAGGCAACATACCACCATCTCTTGCTTTCCCTGTGTGAACCAAGGCTGTCTCAAAGCGAGCAGCGCTACCTCATCTGAAAATCTATGGATTAAAGCCTGAGTTATATTTGAACTTTTGTTTCTATTAACTAAGTTTGATTGCTATTTCGATCCAAATATACAAAAAGGCTTCAGTATTATAAGATACATAGTTTCGGAGTATACAAATAATATGGCAAATTTAAATAGATTGGTACAAGGCGTATCGCAGCAATTCAACCAAAATTCTTTAAGTTGGGGTTCGCTATTGGTTTGGATAAGTGGGTTAGTTGTAATAATGATGTTGATGGTAAGATTTTCTCAAATTTATTAAGTTTTTCAGGCTGATTTTTAGAAAAATAATATAGCAGGGAGCAGATAAGCAAGAGCAATTTACACTTGTAGGATGCTCCCTAACAGCAAGATTTATCATCGACGCTCGATAATATTCCTACCCCAGTTACCGCGATCGCCCGTACCAGTCCAGTAGTACCAAAAAAATTTTGGCGTGAGTCTTTTTACTGGATGAGGTTCTAATTGATATCTTTGGGCTACCATCGCTCCATTAATTCCCCTCAACGCCTCGCGATTAGTGTAGCCTAAATGGTCTTTAGAAATCTCAATTTGTTGAGCGCGACGAAAGTTAATTAAAGCCGTATTGTAATCACCCCTAATTCCCGCCCGAATTCCTGTTTTCATTAAGCGCGTGTAGTCTTTACCATATCCAGGAATAATTGCTAATGGTGGTGGTAAGCAAGTATCATCTTTTGCTTTGCGGCTAGGGACTGCACCAACTGGAACGGGATAAAAAATTTTACAGTCTAATGGGTTGTTGTTATAAAAACTACTGCGAAAATACTTCGGCTCTCTTGTTGTTTGAGCCTGAGTTGGAAGCGCTGTTGCGATCGCAATTAAGACCGCTAAGGTAGCAGAAATTCTTTTCATCAGTTATCAGTTATCAGTTATCAGTTATCAGTGACAAATGACGAAGGACAAATGACCAATATCTAACTTCAAATTCCTTGGACAAATTTTGCTAAATTCGCTTGTCGCCATCGAGCATCAGCTTTTCTATTTGTCCTCAACTCTAAAACTCGAATGCCGCTTGCTGGTATAAACTCTAGCCTTTGTTGCAAATCTTCCCAAGTCGTAATTAACTCATGTTCTACACCATAAGTCTGACAAAGGCAAGCGAAATCAATATCTTGTGGCGTAGCAAAAAACTCTTCAAAGGGTGGTTCAAACTGAGAAATTGGCAGCATTTCAAAAATTCCGCCACCATTGTTATTAATCAGCACAATTGTTAAATGACCCTTAAGTTTTTTACCAATGAGAAAGCCATTAGTATCGTGCAATAAAGCTAAGTCTCCAGTTAGCATGACACTGCTTTGATTGTGATGAGCAATTCCTAAAGCAGTAGATAAAGTACCATCAATGCCATTTGCGCCGCGATTCACAAAAGGTCGCACGCCAGAATTACTAGGCATCCAAAAAAATTCTACATCGCGCACGGGCATACTATTGGCAATAAACAGTGGCGTACCAGGGGGGAGTATTTGAGAGAGCATCCAAGCTACCTTACCTTCAAACGGCTGATTCAGGTTGGCGATCGCCCCATCTACAACACCTCTCACCTTAGTCTCTAAATCGCACCATAGCTGCAGATAGTCGCTAGGTAACTTTGGCTTTGTAGGGTAGATTTGAGCTAACTGTTCCACACAAAGGCGCAGATGAGTTGTTTTACCATGTAGAGGGTCTAGATTTTGGTCGCTAGGATCGACAATCCAACGCTGCGGTTGAGTGCGATCGAGCCAACTACGTAACTCTTTACTTGTAGGCAATTCCCCAATTTGGATTACCAAGTCCGGCTTGAGTTTATCTGCTAGCTGCGGCTGCCGAAGAATTAAATCGTAGGTAGAAATGAGATAGGGATTGAGTTCGGCATAATTTCTGGCTGGAGATAACCCCTCTGCTAGAACTGGGAATTTCACTGTTTTAGCAAGTTGAGCGATCGCCCCACAATATTCTCGTGGGTTCTGTGGTTGCGCAATACCAGCAATGATGATACCGCGTTCGAGCTGTTGCCAAAAGACAGGTAGGGGTGGGTTTAACCCAGATATCTCTTGACTCGTCAACAATTTGGACAAACCTACTCGTACGGGAGTTGCAGGGAGGGACAGATGCGCGTCCGCACGGGAACCGATTTCGATCCCAGCAAAAAAGTCTTCTAATTCTAGTTGAGAAGAGATAAATTCAGAATTATTGCCATCGGGTATGGGTGCGAGGGGGTCGCGAAAAGGTATATTGAGATGAATAACTCCAGGGACGGGGTATAGCGCCCGTTCCCACGCATAAATCGCTGTTTGGCGTAAATATCTTAACGTCGAGATTTCTAAAGATGGTAGAGCTAATTCTGCTTGCCAGTTAGGATAAGAGCCAAATAACTTTAACTGATCGATCGTTTGTCCAGAATGACAGTGTCTCAATTCAGGAGGTCGATCGGCTGTTAGAACTATTAAAGGCACTCGACTTTCCCTTGCTTCCACGATTGCGGGATAGCAGTTAACTCCAGCCGTACCGGAGGTGACGACGACAACTACAGGTTTACTCGTTTGTTTAGCAATTCCCAAGGCGAAAAAGGCAGCAGAACGCTCATCTAACACGGAAATTGCCTCAACTTCTGAGGCTTGTAAGAAAGCGATTGTCAGTGGGGTAGAACGCGAACCAGGACAAATGACAGCAGTATTGAGTCCCAACCGTCGCCATGTTTCTACCAAAATAGAGGCACAAGCAGAATTTGTATTTCTTAAATCGATTGACATTGCGATCGCACAAACTATTAAGTAGTCATCCGTTATCAGTGGCTAGTGGCTAGTGGAACCGTTGACAAGAATTGAGTCTAGCCACTTGTCACTCACGACTCACGACTCACTTCCCAACGACCAACAACCAACGAAAAAATGCTTTGTAAAACTATCAACACAAAAATTCACGCTCAAACGATAGAGTAAACGATCAGGTATCTAATAACACTTTATGGCGCAACGCTACATTCGAGTTCAATCTCTAGAGGGACGCATCTACTACGGCATACTCCAACTTAGCTTGGAAGTTCTGCTATTAGATGCTCCGCCTTGGTTACAAGGACAGCCTACGGAGGAAAGCTTAACACCAGATGAATATCAGATTCTCGCACCTTGCGCTCCCTCCAAAATCGTAGCAGTGGGTAAAAACTACGTGGAACATGCAGCAGAAATGGGTTCAAGTGTACCGAAGGAACCTTTGTTGTTTCTGAAGCCACCTTCAGCAGTGATTGCCACGGCGACGGAAATTAAATACCCGCAACAGTCGAGACGGGTAGACTATGAAGGAGAATTAGCTTTAGTGATTGGCGATCGCACGTCAGATTGTACGCCAGAACAAGCGCAGAAAAAAATTTGGGGCTATACGATCGCTAACGATATCACGGCGCGAGATTTACAAAGGCAGGATAGTCAGTGGACGCGAGCCAAAGGATTTGATACCTTTTGCCCCCTTGGTCCCTGGATCGTCCGAGAAATCAATCCATCTGCCCAACTACAGACATTTTTAAACGATAATCCCCAACCCGTACAATCTGCCAGCATCGAAGAAATGGTCTATTCTCCATCTGTCCTCGTGTCCTACATCAGTCAAGTCATGACGCTGTTACCTGGGGATGTCGTCTTGACTGGAACTCCTCCTGGGGTAGGAGTGCTGAATGCAGGCGATCGCATCCGCGTTGAGATTGAAGGGATTGGTCGCTTAGAAAATACTGTAATTTTAAGGTACGCCAACGAGAATTCTGAATCGACAATTCAAAACTTATGATGTTTTCATGACTAAAGCAACAAGATTGTTAAAAGTAGTAAAATGTGCAATCGACTTTTAGAAAATAGATAAGTCTCTTGCACTCAGATCGCCAATGACCAATGCCTAATTACCGATGACAAAATATCTATCTCACCTGCATATGAACTGCATCAGAGAGAGCAGGAATTTCTGCATATTTTCCTCTTAGAGACTGAGTTACAGCAAACGCTACAGCTGCCACTATTCCAAGGAAAATTGTACTGGCTATAGTCTGCGTGGCAAAACTAGCCCCAGGAATTGGAGCCAAAATTGGCAGCACCAACCCACACAAAAATATTACAATATCAATTAAAATTGCTTGCATGGTATTGAAACGAATAAAGTGGCTGATGCTTTCATTTCTAACTACCAATAGATATAAAGCAAAAAAGACAATTAAACTAGCAAAAGGTATACTACTGTATATTTGCAATAAAGGTATCAGCGGTAGAAATAGATATTGTAGAACTGGAAATTCTCGCAGTAAGAAAACGCCAAATGCAAACCCATGCATCAAGGGCAGTAAATATGGTAAACAAGCAAAGATTCGCTCTTGCACCGTAGTAGACCCGCGCCAAGCCATTGTTTATTCTCCTAAAAGAATTTATTTGAATTTAACTCTTCATATGCACAGGATAGCGCAGGTTTTACAGTTATTCAGTTGTCAGCGACCAGCGACCGATGACCAGTGACTAGTTAATTATGACTTGCGACTTGCGACTTGCGACTTGCGATGCACTACCATCATTCAACATTGGCAATGCGGAAGCCCATCATACATTCGTACTGATCTGGTTGTCCTGGCGAGAGTTTAGGTACAGCTTGACCACAGCGTAATTGTCCTTGTCTCCAACGTGGCTGTCCAGCACGATCGGCAAGCAAACAGCTTTGGCAAACTTGCTGAGGGGCAAGGATTCGATCTTCCATCAAAATCACTAACATCCAGATCCCTCCAGAATATCCTATGATCCCTTAAGTCAATTTTATGCTAGTCACTTATAAAGAGTGTTATAAGGCATACAGAGCTTAATATCCGCGTTAGTAGTTGGTAAGTTGTAAGTCGGAATTAAATTCTCCCTCAGCTCCCTCAGCTCCCCTGCTCCTCTACTCATTAGGTTGCGGATAACTGGTCACTGGTCACTGGTTACTGATAACTGCTCGTGCGCTCCCTGCTCCCTATGATTGAGTTAAAGTATCTATGTTGAGTTATGCTGTCCGCAAATTTTGATTGATGGTGTGGTTTCGGAAAACGCGATCGCTCCTATTAATCTAGACAGGTACAGTCGTGTAAATTGCTTAAGGTTAACCACAGTGTCTTCGACTAACTTAGATTTACTTGCTTCCTCCGATCCGGTTGTGGCTGAATTAATTAGCGGCGAACTTCAGCGCCAGCGCGACCACTTAGAATTAATTGCTAGTGAAAACTTTACCTCGGCTGCTGTTTTAGCTGCCCAGGGTTCGGTATTGACCAATAAATATGCTGAAGGCTTACCAGGAAAGCGTTATTACGGTGGTTGTGAATATATCGATCGCGTCGAGCAATTAGCGATCGATCGCGTCAAACAACTGTTTGGTGCGGCTCATGCCAACGTTCAACCCCATTCTGGCGCTCAAGCTAATTTTGCCGTCTTCATGACTCTGCTAGAGCCAGGAGACGCAATTATGGGGATGGATTTATCCCACGGCGGACACTTAACCCACGGTTCGCCCGTAAATTTCTCTGGGAAGTGGTTCAAAGTCCACCATTACGGCGTGAATCCCCAGACCGAACAATTAGACTACGACCAAATTCGGGAATTGGCGCTGCAACATCGTCCCAAGCTACTCATTTGCGGTTATTCTGCTTATCCACGCATAATTGACTTTGAAAAGTTTAGAGCGATCGCCGATGAAGTTGGTGCTTACTTATTAGCCGATATCGCTCACATTGCTGGCTTGGTTGCTACTGGCTTGCATCCTAACCCCATTCCCTACTGCGATGTGGTTACGACAACCACCCATAAAACTTTGCGCGGACCAAGAGGCGGATTAATTCTCACTCGCGATCCCGAACTGGGTAAAAAACTAGATAAATCCGTGTTCCCTGGTAGCCAAGGCGGACCCTTGGAACACGTCATCGCGGCGAAAGCAGTTGCCTTTGGCGAAGCATTGCAGCCTCAATTCAAGACTTATGCAGCCCAAGTCATTGAAAATGCTAAAGCTATGGCGGCTCAATTACAAAACAGAGGCTTCAAACTGGTATCCAACGGTACAGAAAATCATTTGATGCTGGTTGACTTGCGCTGTATTGGCATGACAGGTAAAGAAGGCGATCGCCTTTTAGGTGAAACAAATATCACTGCCAATAAGAATACAGTCCCCTTCGATACAGAATCGCCTTTTGTTACCAGTGGTATCCGTTTGGGTTCCCCAGCCATGACCACACGAGGC
Source organism: Chroococcidiopsis sp. CCALA 051 (assembly GCF_003015105.1). Lineage (NCBI taxonomy): Bacteria > Bacillati > Cyanobacteriota > Cyanophyceae > Chroococcidiopsidales > Chroococcidiopsidaceae > Chroococcidiopsis > Chroococcidiopsis sp. CCALA 051. The sequence goes on from NZ_PYCI01000019.1 coordinate 34,526, forward strand.
ATGGGTACGGAAGAATTTACCGAAATTGCCAATATTATCGCCGAGCGCCTGCTACATCCTCAAGATGATACCGTGGCGCAAGACTGTCGCCGCCGAGTCGCGGCATTGTGCGATCGCTTCCCCCTCTATCCGCATCTCAACGTTCCCGTACCTGCGCTAGCATAAGTGACTAGTGACTAGTGACTAGTGACTAGTTTCGTCTAACCACTAACCGCTAACCACTAGCCACTACCATGAGTGCCGAAATCATTTGTGTTGGAACTGAATTACTGCTGGGCGATATTCTCAATACCAACGCGCAATTTTTAGCTCAGCAATTAGCAAATCTAGGAATTCCCCATTACTATCAAACTGTAGTGGGGGATAATCCAGCAAGAATCAAACACGCGATTCAAGTCGCTCTAGATCGAACATCAACTCAAGATAACTCAACTCAAGTTCTCATCTTTACGGGTGGATTAGGTCCTACGCCCGACGATCTGACCCACGAAACTTTAGCCGATTTCTTTGGCGTACCGCTCGCAGAACACCAAGAAATTATTGAAGACATTACTCGCAAATATGCTGCACGCGGGCGAAAAATGTCTCCTAGCAATCGCAAGCAAGCCTTACTACCTCAAGGTGCGGCAGTTTTACCCAATCCAGGTGGAACCGCCCCAGGTATTCTCTGGCAACCGCGCACTGGGGTGGCAATCCTTACCTTTCCTGGCGTACCGTCAGAAATGCAGCGAATGTGGCAAGAAACCGCCGTCCCTTACCTTAAGACTCTTGGTTACGGTCGAGAAATTATTTATAGCCAAACTTTGAAATTTTGGGGGATTGCCGAAGCCGCTTTAGCAGAAAAAGCAGCAGCCTTTCTCAATTTACCTAACCCTACCGTAGCTCCTTATGCCAGCCAAGGAGAAGTAAAGTTGCGTGTCTCAGCAAAAGCAACTTCTCCAGAAACAGCCCAGCAAATTATTGCTCCAGTGGCTCGACAATTGCAGGAAATTGGAGACTTAAATTATTTCGGTTCTGACGAAGAAACTTTAGCCTCGGCGGTTGGTAAATTGTTAACTGCGACGGGAGAAACTCTGAGTGTGGCAGAATCCTGTACGGGTGGCGGTTTAGGGCAGATGCTCACGGATATACCAGGTAGTTCTAGATATTTCTGGGGGGGAGTTATCTCCTACGACAATGCAGTAAAAATTTCTGTTTTGGGCGTTAATCCTGATGATTTGAGTCAATTTGGCGCTGTCAGCGCGATCGTCGCCGAACAAATGGCAGCAGGAGTGCGATCGCGTCTCGGTACGACTTGGGGTTTGAGCATCACGGGAATTGCCGGACCCGATGGTGGTACGGCAACCAAACCTGTTGGCTTAGTGTACATCGGTTTGGCGGGAGCCGATGGCAAGGTTCAAAGTTTTGAAAATCATTTCGGAACTGGACGCGATCGCGCTCTGATTCGCCATATCAGCGCCTGCACCGCTCTCGATCTCTTGCGCCGCCTACTAAAATCTAGGGAGCAGAGGGGAGAAGAGGGCTGCTCTTGAGCTGGGGAGGCTCTCGGGATCTGGGGGAGCAATTCTAGTCACTAGCCACCAGTCACCAGTCACTGATAACTGATAACCATTCCCTCAAAAGAGAGATGTGTCTGCTGTTGGAATTTGTGATATCTTTATATTAAATAAAAAGATTAAGCTGTCACCTTCGTTTTCCCAACAAAATGTTGGTAGAGCAAAGGAAACAGAAAGTTAAAGCGGTTGAGAATAAGTAGCTAAGCTACATTTTGACTTGAAAAAGTTAAACTTTGTGTGCTAGCAACAGCAAAAAGCTAAGCAAATATAAAGAATAAGTAGCGGCAAAATCAAGAGCGCACAAAGATAGATTCCAATCGATTATCATCAAGAAATCAAGGTAGTTTTGTAGGAGTAATCGGTTCGATGGATTACATAGATCGGGTACTGGAAAAGCTGAAAGAATGGGCGCGCAAGCTAATTGAAGCCTTGCTAGGACCGGAAGCTGAACCGGAACCAGAGCCGATCCCAATTCCAGTTGACGATCGCCGCACTCGTCGTCACAGATAGATATTGAATGGGCTTAGCTGGCGTGTCTTCTCATTCGTCACTTATTAGGATACTCGTGCTGCATGGACCGAATTTGAACCTGCTGGGAGCAAGAGAACCAGGAATTTACGGTTCAGTGACGTTAGCTGAGATCGACAGCATGTTAGTGGCAGAAGGGAATCAACTGCAAGCAGAAGTGAAGGCGATGCAGTCTAACCATGAAGGCGTGCTAGTGGATGCGATCCAAGCAGCTAAGTCAGAATACCAGGGAATTGTGATTAATGCGGGTGCTTATACCCATACAAGCGTGGCGCTGCGAGATGCGATCGCTGCGGTAAAAATGCCCACAGTAGAAGTTCATTTAAGTAATATTTATCAACGAGAATCTTTTCGCCATCACTCCTATATTGCAGGTGTAGCAATCGGGCAAATTAGTGGTTTTGGCGTACAGAGTTATCGCTTAGGTTTACACGCCTTGATTCACCATATCAGGCACTCCAATTAATGAGTTACTCGATTCATAGTCGATTTCGCGGCACGATGCTGGGAATGGCAGTTGGCGAAGTCGCAAACCACCCTAAACTTAAGGCGATATTATCTGAAAGGGCAATCGATAACTCATCCCAATCGGGGTTGCTTGACTCAGTATTGCAAGGAATAAAGACTTTGATCGCGCTCGGTAAGTTCGATTACGAAGCGTGGCACAAATTCATGACAAAAGAGTTGACTGGTAATCCAATCGCTTCACCTTTAACAACTCTTCCCATATCAGTATTTTTTCATGAGAATGAGTTGAAGCTGCGGCAAAATTTGCAACTGGCGCTAGTCGCGATCGATCGGGATGAGCCAGAAAGCCGAGATGGAACCTTAGCAATAGGACAAGCAATCGCCATTGCTTTACAAGCAAAATCGAACCCAATCGAGATAATTTCCCAAGCAATTGCTTTTGTAGGAACATCCCCAACTGCAACAGCTGCAAAACTCTCACAAGTCAAAGAGCTACTGGACGAACGAGCAGGATTGGAAAGAGCGATCGCTCAGTTAGGACAACCCCATGAATTGAGCAGTCAAATCGCTTTGGCGTTTTTTTGCTACCTGAGTACTCCAGCAGACTTTCGCTTGACCGTTCAAAGAGCAGCAATAAGCGATCGCTCTGGCGTGACGAGCGCGATCGCGGGTGCGCTTTCAGGAGCTTACAATGGCGTGGCAAGCATTCCAGTTACTCAAGCACTAGCAATAGGGGTGACAAATCAGGCTGAAGTGCTAAGATTGTGTGATGTACTAGTCGCAGTGTGGTCGGGAGTATATCAGCAGAGCGATCGAGCTACTACCAACAATCAAATAGTTGCAATTGCTGCCCCTAAAATCGTGCGGAGGCGCTGAGAATAATTGCTGTCTTTCCAAAATCGATCTGAAAAATTTGATTTCAGGAAAGTTTAGTTTCTAAATACTTGAGTTGTAGAACAGGCAATAAGCTTAATCGCCAGTTGTGAGCTCTCATTGTGGAAAGATCCATAGACTGGATGTAATTATTGTCATTCAACCTAAGATTACAGATGAGGCTTTATGCCATTTAACTTTTTGCTCCATGCCGATTGCATGTAATAAGGGTAATGAAAAAGCGCACGCTATTTGAATTGCTCGACCTGCAACTCAAGAAGTGGTGGCAATTGCTACCAAACCAGCAGCAATTAACTCGTAAAGTATGCCAAGCTCAACCAGGAGTTAAAGCTAAAAAACCTCCTAAAGTGCGCAGAGAACGCACCTCTGCGCTCCTGATACTGGCAGTGATATTGCTGAGTATAATGTTGGGACATCGCTTTGCCAACCAACCTCGGCTAGATGAAGGCACGATCGCACCAGAGACAATTCGCGCCCCTAAAGCAGCTCAAATTGTCGATACGAAAACTACAGCCCAAAACCGCCAAATTGCATGGAGAAAAGCAGAGCCGATCTTAGTCATTGACTCGACGGTAAACCAAAAAATTTGGCAAAAGTTGCAAACTAACTTGACACAGGGAGAGCAACTGCGGCAGCTAGCAGGAGATTTTCCATTTACAACCACAACCAACTTATCTACAGCAGCACAAATTTATCTACGCAGCTGCCCAGATTCCCAGTGGCAGAAAGTCTTAGCCTTTTTACGAGACACGCAAAGTCGAGAACGCAAGCAAAATACCGCGACAACGAACTTTGCTCCGGTTAAACTCGAAAGATTTGAAAATGAGGCAATGGCTCAGGCAGCAAGGGAACTGAATGCTTATCGCTTGAAAACAGCGAAGTCTCACCAGTTCTCGATGTTAATGGCAAAGCTATCTCAAGTCCGCCAGCAATACGCTCAAGCTTTATCGCAACTGGCACAATTACAAAAAGCAACTCCGCCAACTCTTTACGAATCTTCCTGGTTAGATTTATCCGATCCCATTTGGTCGAAGACAGTTGCAGGTATCCGCGCCACTACACAACGCATTCTCGCCCAAGGAGTTTATCGAGGTATATCATCCGACACTTTGCAAACAGCGGTGAACTTACAAGTGCGATCGCATGTACCACCGCAGATGGAACCTCTAGCAACCCAAATGCTGTTAACCGTCCTCGAACCAAATCTCAAAGAAGACGAGGCACAAACAAAGTTAGCAGCAGCTGAAGCGGTAGCAAAAATTACCCCCCAAATGCTGAATCTAGAGCGAGGCGAGGTCATAGTCAGAAAAGGCGAAACGATCGACCATGCTGCATTTATTACTCTCGACTATTTCGGTCTGTCGCGACGCGGGATCGGTTGGTCGGGGCTATCAAAATTTGGTGGGATCGTCAGTGTAGCCGTTGGTATTTTTGCCTGGATTGCCTGGAAATTCGAGCGGCAAAAACTACGGCAGCGTGACTGTGTTTTAATTTTATTATTAGCATTGAGTACTCCGCTACTCTTAAGGCTAAATTTACGGTATATTAACTTACCTGCTGTAGGACTGTTACTAGGTAGCTTCTACGGCTTCCCAATTGGTGGCACAGTTGTAGGGTTGTTGGGGCTGCTCGTACCTATAGGAATGGATATTAGCGGCAAGTCTTTATTAACAGGCTTAGCGGGCGGAATGCTAGCTAGTTGGATGGCTGGGTGGATGCGATCGCGAGAAGAGTTAGCTCTAATCGGAGTCGCGGTTAGTGCAATCCAAGGATTAGCTTACCTGCTCGGGAAAGTCGTACTCAGCGCGATCGGGACTGATTCAGTATGGAATTGGTACGATGTTGCCCTTCAAGCTGGCTTATTTAGCCTTGCAGGGATTGTCTGGAGCGCGATCGCGATCGGCATTAGCCCCTATTTAGAGCATTTTTTCGATCTAGTTACCCCAATTCGGCTAGCAGAACTTGCCAACCCCAACCGACCATTATTAAAGCGTTTGGCAACGGAAGCCCCCGGAACCTTTCAACACACGCTGTTTGTCTCCACTCTGGCAGAGGCAGCGGCGAGGGCATTGGGATGCAACGTCGAATTGGTGCGGACGGGAACCTTATATCACGATATTGGCAAACTCCACGATCCCCTCGCTTTTATTGAGAATCAGATGGGTGGGGTCAATAAACACGATGAAATTAACGATCCTTGGGAGAGTGCGGCAATTATTAGAAAGCACGTGACTGAAGGGTTGGTCATGGCACGCAAGTGTCGTTTACCAATGGCAATCCAAGCCTTTATTCCCGAACATCAAGGCACGATGGCGATCGCCTATTTTTACCACCAAGCGCAGCAGATCGCACGACAAGACCATAGCATTACAGTAGACGAAAGAGATTTTTGTTACGCGGGTCCAGCGCCCCAGTCGCGAGAAACAGCCTTGGTGATGCTAGCAGATTCCTGTGAAGCAGCTTTACGCACTCTACCAGCAGCGGGAAAATCAGGCGGAAAAGAACCGACGCGAGAGGAAGCCCTAGCTATGGTACAAAAAATTCTGCGATCGCGCTGGCAAGATAATCAATTAGTTGACTCTGGACTAACGCGGGCAGACATGGATACGATCGCTGAAACCTTTGTCAACATTTGGCAACAATTTCATCACAAGCGGATTGCTTATCCAAAGAGGAAGGAGTAAATTCTACCCCTGATTTTTTCCATCTAAAAACTTCAACTGCCGATACAAAGTGCGAATTTGAGGTAAATTTGTCCCAGCAGCCTCAGCTAGACGTAATGGACTGCCAACGATCGCTTCAACTTCCAAAGGACGCTGCAAATCATAGTCAATTTTCATACTAGTTTTATAGGGCTTCATTTTGGCAGTGCGATCGAGCATGTTTTGGACAAAACTACTGGAAATATGGCGATCGAACCTAGCTGCACCCGCTACCACTTCCGCCATCAACTCTTCGACTAAAGCCCGAGTGGATGCATCTGCCATCAACTCATCGGTTCGAGCATTAAGTATGACAGATAGCCCATTATAGGGAATATTCCATACCAATTTTTGCCAACGTGCTAAGAGCAAATCTTCTGATAAGTCAATGGGAATGCCAGCAGATTCAAAATCAGTGGCAATTTGCTGCATTCTTGCCGTAATTCCCGCCGGATGATAGTTAGCAGTATATTCCCCCAGGGAGATCGCCTTGTAATCTAAATGGCGAATATGTCCTGGGGCAACTTTATTAGCGCAGACAAAACACATACCACCGATAACTCGATGAGAACCGACAATTTCAGCTACCGCGTCTTCTATGCCCAAACCATTTTGCAATACCAAAACTACGCCATCGTCTTTCAGAACTGGAAGTAATAGATCGGGTAGTAGATGATTTTGAGTCGTTTTCAGCGCGATCGCCACCACATCGCAACGCGGCATATCCTTCACGTCTTGGTAAGCATTGACTTGGGATAGGGTAAAGTCCCCGTCAGTTGACTCGATAACTAAACCAGATTGAGAAACATGGGTATAATCGCTGCGAAGCAAAAAATGGACATCTAAACCAGCCTTTTGCAGACAACCACCATAATAACCACCCAATGCCCCCGTTCCTAACATGGCGTAACTGCGTTTACCATCACAATTATGGCGATCGGGATACGACTCCATTTGTTTCTTCCCTCTGGCTAGAAACGGGCATTACCTCATGAAAGTGGTTGTAATCGATATAGCGTTGCCCGTCAGACTTCTGGAATAAAATATCAGCAAATCGATGATGCCACAACATCTCTGAAGCAATGTATGTATGACGAGCATGTATCATCTGAGATACAGTCTCATCAATGCCAGTCAGCGTCACCACCAACATTGTCTCTGCTGCTTCTAGATCTGCTAAAGTAGCGCCGTAAAAAGGGCTGTACTCGTCAATCGGATGCATCACTGTCCAAGAGAGAATAAAAATTGGGTTATTAGCACGTACCAAAGGCAGGTCGTACAATCGGCGCATAAACTGCCCCTCAGCATTCATTTCGTCTCGTACCAGTACAACTCTAATCTGCGCTTCAATAATTTGGTTGCGACGCTTATTCGCCACGCGAAACATCAAAGTTGGAATCTCATCATAAGCCGTGACCACAGCCACTCGACTGAAAACCACTCGCGCCGTAGGACGAGAGAAACGAGCAAAAGCGATTCCCGTTCCCATAGCTACGCCCAATAAACCCACCCAAGATTCGATCGCCACTAGGACATTAGCGTAGTCAGTTTGCGGATTCATCACGCCATAGCCAATAGTTGCCATTGTTTGAATGCTGAAAAAGAAAGCATCCCAGAAATTGCCAGGTCGAGCGTTAGCTATGCTACCTGGTTGTAATAAATAGGCAAGAGCAAACAAAGAATTGAGTAATATGTATCCAGAAGCTACGATACCTAAGAACCAAGACCAAGGCATAGTAATCAACAAATGGTATGGATCGCGCCAGTAGTAATACCATTTATTAATCCCCTGAACGTTTAACCGTCCATTCTGCCTGACAATCGGAATAATTGGTTTACGGGGGAGACGACGCTTTGCTTTTGTCATTTGTCCTTGGTTGGAGGTGATTCCAACTCATGAATCGCAACTTGTGAGTTAGGCGTTACCAACTACCTCTAGATAGATATTCTGACTTGATTTGGTAAAAGATGGGAAACAGTTGTTAATAGGGAGTGACTAGTGGCTAGTGACTGGTGACTAGAATTGCTCCTGAAGTTCCTCTGCTTCCTTGTCCCCCTTCGCCCCCTAATCCCCACTCCCTTCGGTCGTGGGGAAGAGCGAGTTCCCCCTTGTCCCCCTTGTCTTACTTATTCCGACTTCTATCTCGTCTTCCGGCGACGACGATCGCGATCCGTTCTCATCCCTTGCTCGTCACGGTTTTTTTCCGTTAGCGGTATGGCATTTTTTGTTGGTACGATGCGAGAACCATATCTTCTAGCATAAACTTGAGTAAATTCTGCACCGAAAAAGAGGATTTGGGCAGCATAGTAAACCCAAACTAAGATAATGACGACTGAACCTGCCGCGCCGTAGGTAGAACCAAAACTACTGTTTCCTAGATACAGTCCCAAAGCAAACCTACCAATTGAGAATAGCAGCGAAGTAACGATCGCGCCGCTCCAAACATCGCTCCAGGCAATTTTGACATCTGGCAAGACTTTGTAAATCAGTCCGAATAGTAGTGTCGTCACGGCAAAAGAGAGGACGAAGTTAGCTATCTGTAACAATGCTCCGATTCCCGGTAGCAAGCTGCCCAAAAAATTAACCAATCCTGATAAACCTGCACTTAAAACCAGGGAAACGAGTAGCAAAAAGCCTACGCCGAGTACCATCGTGAATGACAAAAAGCGATCGCGCAAGATGCCGATTAAACCCCGTCCTGGTTTCGGCTGAACTTCCCAGATCGTATTCAAAGAGTCTTGTAACTGAGCGAATAAGCCAGAAGCGCCAAATAGTAAGACAGCAATACTAATCAGGGAGGCAATGGTTCCTGCTTTAGGTTTACTAGCGCCTTCAATTGCCGTTTCAATAAATTGTGCCCCGTCCCTACCTACCAAACCTTGAATCTGCGTCACAATTTCGCCTCTGGCTGCTTCTTCACCAAAGACTGCTCCAGCAATCGCGATCGCAATAATTAACATGGGGGCGAGGGAAAATACCGTGTAATATGCGAGTGCTGCGGCTAGTCGCGAAGCTTTATCTTCGTTCCATTCAGTAAATGTCTCTCGCAATAAACTAATAATTGTCTTAATTCTCACTGCTAAATCTCCTCTTTGCCAGATGCACGGTCATTTTGATGACTATGACAAAATCGGAAATTTTACACATCTCCAAGGAGATAGAAAAAATTTAAATCTAGTTAATTTGATACTTTTAAATGAAGTTTTAGTATCTTTAGTTACTCTCTCAACTCAGGTAGGTGAATTTCGAGCGAAATTGTTGCTGCAATAGTTAATTACTAGTTGTTAGTTGTTGGTTAATAGTGCTGAATGACAAATAACTATCAACTAACAACTGTGAAATATTATCCTTGACTAATTATCAAATAATCTTTGATAAATTTCTAAGTGCTGTTGAGTAATATTTTGCCAGTTAAGATTTTCGCTAAAAATCTGACTGGCTTTAGCCTGTTGTCTTCGTTTTTCGGGGCAATCGATCAGTTCTATTAATACAGTTGTCAGGGCAGCAACATCATGCGGCGGGACAAGTAATAATGGATGCGTATCTGGTAAATACGACGGCATATAAGTGGCGATCGCTGGTAAACCGTGAGATAAAAGCGACATCAAAGAACTATTATTGAGACTCACATCGCGATCTAACACTCCGATATCCGATCCTGCGAGATAGCGAGACACAATTTCCTCGTCCAAATATCCTGTGAAATGGACGAACGAATGTAATTCGAGTGCGTCAATCGTTGTTTGCAGTTGTGTTAAGTATGTATTATCGTCTTGAACCGTTGATTTTGGGCTATCTTTCCTATCCATCACCAGTAGCCTTGTTTGGGGCTGAGTTGTGAGAACCTGTTGAAAAGCTAGTAGTAAAGTCGCTAACTCCTTCCCAGAATGGAGAAAGCCAAAATAAGTGATGACGAGCGTATCTTCATGCCAATTGCAGTTTTGCCGTAAAATCTGGCGTGCTGCACTACAGTTCGTTTCGCTCGCTTGTACGTTAGGAATTGTGGGAACGTGCCACAAACGACGCTCTATATTAGGTAATCTTGCTTGAATTAAGGTTTTTGCTTCCGGCGCGATCGCAATTGTAGCGTTGCTTAACGTCAGCAAAAATCCCCCTTCTCGATCCCACCACGTATACTGCTGCAACCAACCCGAAAATCGAGATAGCAATCCTCGTTGCCACTCCCAATTACCATACTCGTGTACTGTCGTCACGATGGGCGATCGCCACCCAGATAAACGCAATAACAACGGTAGTAACAAGATTGCGGGCTGATGACCGTAGATCTGCGGATGGTACTGAATGTGTACGGCATCCGCACCACTATCCCATACTGCTTTGACCAAAGCCTTTAGATCGACCCACCGCCATCCATGTACGACTCCTAAAGCATGAGGATCGTAAGCTGCTTCTGCCGCGTAGTAAGTTGTCAGTACAATAGATTCCACACCGCGATCGCGAAGGGAAGTATGTAGGCGAGCAGTGTAGTCTGAAACACTATCGCTTTCTGGTAAGTACGTACCAGCAATGAAAGCAATGCGGCTCATGGCACAAGACGGCGGGTAGAAGCCAATATCTCCTTCTTGACTCTGGCTTGTACGAGTACGATCACTGCTAACAACTACTATCACGATCGGTAAATAATTTACTATTCTTCGATGATGAAAATAAAGCTGGCAGAGTTCCTAATTCTACAGTAATAATACTGATTTCAAACACCAGAAAGAGAATAATATCAGCGAAATTACGGTCTTTACTTCTTCAGGTATATGCGATCGGTCAAAGATTAGTCAACGAAAAAAGGTGAGCATTGCCCACCTTACACTGTTTTAATCATTAATTTTTAATTTTGGTACGGGAAGGTTTACTCAATAATTCCTACTCAGATAAATATTATGAATTATGAGTCAACCCATTGCTACAAATTTGACTTATGCTCCGTGCTTTCGATACCAATCAATCGTATTGGTCAATCCCTGTCTGAAACCTACTTGAGTCACAAAACCATAGGCTTGTTTTGCCCTTTCGGTATCTAAACAGCGACGGGGTTGACCGTTGGGCTTATCGGTTTGCCAAATAATTTCCCCGTCATATTCCATTAATTCGCAAATTAAATGAATCAAGTCGCGAATTGAAATTTCCTCGCCCGTTCCCAAATTAACAGGTTCGGGGTCGTTATAAAACTGAGTCCCCATGACAATTCCCCGTGCTGCATCTTCTGAGTAGAGAAATTCGCGGGTAGGAGTACCGTCACCCCAAACAGGAATTTGCTTATCTCCCCGCAGTTGAGCTTCATGCACTTTGCGGATCAAAGCTGGGATAACGTGGGAACTCTTGGGGTCGAAGTTATCTTCAGGACCGTATAAGTTGACTGGCAAGAGATAGATCCCATTAAAGCCGTACTGTTGGCGATAAGCTTGCAATTGTACTAATAGGGCTTTTTTGGCAATGCCATAGGGGGCGTTGGTTTCCTCTGGGTAGCCATTCCAGAGGTCATCTTCTTTGAATGGAACTGGTGTAAATTTAGGGTAGGCACAGATCGTACCGACACAGACAAACTTTTCCACTCCTGCTTGATAAGCCGAGTGGATCAGTTGCGCCCCCATCATCAAGTTATCGTAAAATAGCTCGGCAGGTTTAGCTTGATTCAGCCCAATACCGCCAACGTGGGCAGCCAGATGGATGATAATATCTTGCTGGTCAACCGCACGCTGGCAGTTTTCTAAGACTCGTAAATCGCAATCGCGCGATCGCGTTACGGTAATCTTGTTTTTATCTGCACCAGCTTGACATAGTTGGTCTATTACCTGACGACCTAAGAACCCAGCACCACCAGTCACGAGAATGCGTTTGTTGTTTAAATCTAAGGCGGTCATGAGTTCAGCCTCGTAGGTAGGTTTTAGGACTAGGATAGGTAGCTGACCATATCTTGACGGATTGTTGCGATGTCATGGATGACTGAAGCACCATTTCCATTCGGGGCAGATAGACCGATCGCTTTTAAATCTGCGTCCACCATTAAAGCAACAAGCTGCTCGAATGTCACGCTAGGAGTCCATCCCAATTTTTGTCGTGCCTTGGTAGAATCTCCAATTAGTAATTCTACCTCTGCTGGTCTGAGGTAGCGATCGTCAAATTCTACGTAGTCTTGCCAATTTAAATTTACATAGCCAAAAGCTAATTCGAGAAACTCGCGCACGGAATGGGTTTCACCCGTAGAAATTACGTAATCATCAGCTTGAGACTGCTGTAACATCAACCACATTGCCCTTACGTAATCCTTCGCATAGCCCCAGTCGCGCTTTGCGTCTAAGTTACCCATGTAGATTTTCTTCTGCTTACCACCCACAATGCGGGCAACAGCGCGGGTAATTTTGCGCGTCACGAAAGTTTCACCCCGACGCGGGCTTTCGTGGTTAAATAAGATACCGTTACAGGCAAACATCCCATAAGATTCGCGATAGTTGATTGTTTGCCAGTGAGCGTAAACTTTAGCACAAGCGTAAGGACTGCGAGGATAGAAAGGAGTTGATTCTTTTTGCGGAATTTCCTGTACTAATCCATACATTTCTGAAGAACCAGCTTGATAGAACCGAACTTCTATACCCGTCCGGTGTTGGTAATCGCGAATTGCTTCTAATAACCGTAACGTTCCCATGCCTACAGAGTCCACCGTGTATTCAGGGGAGTCAAAGCTAACGCGGACGTGGGATTGAGAACCTAAATTATAGATTTCTATAGGTTTGACTTCTTCTAAAATGCGTCGGAGTGTCGTGCCGTCGGTCAAGTCCCCATAGTGCAGAAACATCCGCACTCCTTCTTTGTGCGGGTCTTCATAAATATGATCGATCCGGTCTGTGTTAAACGTCGAGGTACGGCGAATGATTCCGTGTACCTCATAACCTTGTTCCAACAGAAACTCGCTCAGGTACGAACCGTCTTGACCTGTAATACCAGTAATTAAAGCTCTCTTTGTTTGCGTCATACTTAATACTATATTTTTCTTTTTCCCTAAAACAATAGAGCGAGAACGCTGCTACAACTTAAGCAAATAATGGCAAAATTGCCCTCAGAAAGATCACCTAGTCGTGCAGTTGCCGTCTGGTTGGCGTTAATGCAAGCTTGGCTAAAATACAAATTAACTTAAAGTTTGCTTTTCATTATTAAGTAATTATTGAGTAATTGCAAAGATTGCGTGGATTGAGAGGGCGATCGCTTCAGGCTGCTCGCTCTCAGCACTGTTTAGAACAGCACTAAATATACCGCTCGTAGAAACCGTAGGACAATGGATCGAAAAGAAAAGTAGTGTTTCCGATCGAAAAGGGGCAATTGATGCCCCTAAACGCGAAACTGATAATTTTCAGCAAACCATAACAAATCTCAAATGCTGACGGCTACAAGCTAACGGATACACTTAATAAGCGCCATTATTTTTTGGTACAATTACCACAAATACCGTCTTTAAAATGACCCACACATCTAGCCACATGCTGTAAGAGCTGGCATAGTGAACGTCTATTTGCACTCTACGATTGTAAGGAATGTCATTTCTGCCCGACACTTGCCACAAACCAGTAATTCCTGGCTTGATGGTTAAGACCTTATCAATATGACGACCATATCGCGGTAGCTCTTCTGCTACCAAAGGTCGGGGACCGACGATACTCATATCACCCATAAGCACGTTCCAAAATTGGGGAAATTCATCTAGGCTAGTTAAGCGCAAAAAATGACCGACTTTGGTAATGCGCGGGTCTTGTTTTAACTTGAAATTATCCTCAAATTCCTGCCGCAATCCTGGCGACGAGGCAATCAATTCTGACAAAATCTCATCAGCATTGGCTACCATAGTACGGAATTTAATACAATAAAAAGGCTTGTGATTCCTGCCTACTCGTTCCTGAACGTAAAAGATCGGTCCAGGCGAACTCAAGGCGATCGAGAAGCCTAACACCAGATAAACTGGCGCAAATAAAATTAGAACGGAAAGCGAAAATAAAACATCGAACAATCTTTTGGCAAACTCTTTGTTGAGTCGAGCGAGCAATAAACCCTTCGGTTTAGCTCTGGTTCTAAACGGCTCTTGCCCGCGTTTGACAAAAGCCTGTAACCGCTTGCCAAAGAGGAGTGAGCTTTGGGCTGTCATCATACTCCTAAACCATCCACACCACACATAGTCCCGATCTTAAAGCCAGAAGCACCATTCTGAGGCATATTTAATTTTAGAGGCTGTAAAACCAGCTAAAAATCAACTCCTAAGAACTAGGGACGAAGAACTCCTGACACGAGCGTTCTAGAAAAGCTAAAAACTGCTCTTCAAAGATTTTAGGGGTAAATTGAGTTGCCTGGGTGCGAATGCGATCGGAATCGAACGCTACCCAGTTGGCTTCAAATTTTTCCACAGCTGCCACCAATGCGTCTACTGTTTGCTCTAAAAAAAATATTCCCGTCGCGCTATCGGGGTAGCGGTGCAAGTCTCGCACTGTTTCCAACGCTCCCCCAGCACCCAAGGCGATGACTGGAGTGCCGCAAGCTTGAGCCTCGACGATCGCGATGCCAAAATCCTCTAGAGCTGCATAAACAAACGCTTTTGCTTGAGCCATATATTTTTCTACTACATCATTAGGCTGCGCTCCTAAAATTTGAACGTGCGACTGTGCCAGTTTGCGAATCTCTGGTAGTTCTGAACCCGTACCGATTACGACTAAAGGTTTTTTGAGTTGATTGAAGGCGCGGACAATGGTTGAGACTTGCTTGTAGCTGACCAATCGCGAGACCGTGAGGTAAAAATCTTGTTTGTCTTTCACCACGGGGAAGCGATCGATATCTACAGGCGGATAAATTACTGTAGCAGGACGACGATAGCAGCGCCAAATCCGGCGTGCCGTATGGTGAGAGTTAGCAATGAAATAATCAACCCGGTTAGCGGCGATCGCATCCCACTGGCGCAGGCGATGGAGTAAATACCTGGTGACGATTCCAGGTAGACCGCGACCCATGCGGCTTGAGCGGAGGTAATCGAACGTCATATCCCAAGCAAAGCGCATTGGACTGTGACAGTAGCAAACATGAAGCTGCTGGGGACTGGCAAGTACGGCTTTGGCAACGGTATGAGACGAAGAAACGATCGCATCATAGGCACGCAAATCTAATTGTTCGATCGCCAACGGCAACAAAGGGAGATATTTCTGTACGCCATAGCGCGAGAACGGTAAGTGTTGCAAAAATGTCGTACCAATTTTGCGTCCGAACAAATAACTTTGGGAATTAGCAGATTCAAAGTCAATCAGTGCGTAGAGATCGGCATTGATGCACCTGAGAATTTCTCGCACTACTAATTCCGAACCGCCAGTAGCTTGAGGCGTTAACCACTCATGGACAAGGGCATATTTCAAGGTTACACTTAGCTGAATTTTGACTCTATGAGAATTTATAGCTTAAAAGAGAGTGACTAGTGACTAGAAAAACATCTAGCCACTAGCCACTCACCCCTAAACTGAGAGTAGACGAATTGGGGTTGGGTAATTATGCGAATTTTGATTATGGGTGGTACGCGCTTTATTGGTGTTTACCTAACCAAAATCCTAGTGGCGCAGGGTCATGAAGTGGTGTTGTTTAATCGCGGTAATCGCCCTATTCCAGTTGAGGGCATAACTCAGATTCAAGGCGATCGCACTTCTCCAGAACAATTAAAGGCAAAGCTATCTGAAGAGCATTTTGATGCCATTTATGACAATAACGGCAGGGAACTGAGCGATACTCAACCGCTAGCTGAGATCTTTCACGACCGGGTGCAGCACTTTGTCTATATGAGTTCGGCTGGCGTGTACCTCCGCTCCGACCAAATGCCTCACGTAGAAGGCGATCCAGTCGATCCTAAGAGCCGCCACCGAGGAAAATACGAAACAGAGGCATACTTAGCTCAGGTAGGCTTGCCCTTCACGGCAATTCGTCCTACGTATATCTACGGAGCTAGTAACTACAACGATTTGGAAAGCTGGTTTTTCGATCGCATCGTCCGCGATCGACCTATTCCTATTCCTGCTAACGGGCTACATATAACTCAAATGGGTCATGTTGAAGATCTAGCTCAAGCTATGGCTCGGGTATTAGGCAACGAGAGAGCCATAGGGCAGGTTTATAACGTCTCTGGCGATCGCTACGTTACTTTTGATGGTTTAGCTCGCGCTTGCGCTGTAGCTGCCGGAAAATCGGCGGAGAAGCTAGCGATCGTACACTACGAGCCGAAAAATTTCGATTTTGGCAAGCGCAAAGCTTTCCCCTTGCGAGTACAGCATTTTTTCGCCAGTGTCAATAAAGCCATTACAGAACTAAACTGGCAGCCAAAATACGACTTAATTTCTGGGTTAAAAGACTCTTTCCAAAATGACTACTTGGCTAATGGACGAGACAAAGCCGAGGTAGATTTTTCTGTAGACAAAGAGATTTTGCAGGGGCTGGAGTAACTGCTAACTGGTCACTGGTCACTGGTCACTGGTCACTGATAACTGCTCCCTGGCAGGCAACACATAAATCAACCCCGAAATTAAAGTTAAAGCGACAGAAAGCCAAAAAACTCCCAGCGCGGGGACGTGCCACGTTGGGGGTAAGGGAGCAATTAATAAGGCGATCGCGGTAATTTGACTGACTGTTTTGAGCTTGCCCCAAAGATTTGCCCCCGCGATCGCATTTGTGCCTGTCAAGTTAGGAGAAACGCGCCAGCCTGCTATACCCAATTCTCGCGCCAAAATCAAAAATACTCCCCAAGCAGGAAGTTGTCCTAGCTGAATCAGCGATAACAGTGGAGCCAGTACTAGCAATTTGTCTACCAAAGGATCGAGAAATTTCCCTAGATCGGTAATAGCGTTCAGTTTCCGGGCTAAATAACCATCCAGCCAATCCGTCAAAGCCGCAACCAAAAATATTGTTAAGCACAACCAACGTGCGCTTACTGTCGGTACTGGCAAAAGATAAAGCAGCAAAGGCAGGGCTAGAAGTCGAGAGAGAGTGACCCAGTTAGGTATATTCATCTATGCGAATGTGAAGAAATCATGAAGTTTAGATGAAGCTCAAGTCAGTAATTTGAAGAGAAATTGACTGCTGGACAGCTCTATTTCTTGAGTAAAATCTTTGAAGGAGCCAACTTTATATTATCTTTACAAAGTCCGAGTGGAACCAGGTTCTTGATAAAGATTCGGCAAAATGTAAGTTAAAGTACTGTCATTCTAGCCAAGAGAGAGATTATATTCGGGATACAAGTTCAGTAAATCTACTTCGGTAAATCTACCTCAGTAATACTACGATCTATCCGATCCAGGTTTTAGTCGTGACAATGTACCAAGCACCGTTCCCCACCGCCATCAAAACTGTCGAACTTAAGTCTCCCCAGACACTAGATGCAGTTCATCCATCAGCCAGATCGGCTTTTAAGAGATGTTTGGACATCGTTGGCAGCTTAGTCGGACTGTCGATCTTGGCAGTTATCTTCATCCCTTTAGCGATCGCCATTAAGTTAGACAGCCCAGGACCAATTTTCTACGGACAAGAGCGCTACGGACTGCAAGGAAAAACATTCCGTATGTGGAAGTTTCGTTCAATGGTTCCCAACGCAGACGCACTAAAGTCTCAAGTGCAAAATGAAGCATCGGGACTAATTTTCAAAAACACGCAAGACCCAAGAATTACGAGAGTGGGTCGTTTCTTAAGAAGCACCAGCCTAGACGAACTGCCCCAATTTTGGAACGTATTAGTTGGAGACATGAGTTTAGTAGGTACTCGTCCACCAACTGCTGACGAAGTTGCTCAGTACAACGATCGCCACTGGCAAAGATTAAACGTGAAGCCGGGATTAACAGGAGAGTGGCAAGTCAGCGGACGCTCTAGCATTAAAGATTTTGAAGAGATTGTCAATCTTGACCTGCGCTACCAAAAAATGTGGCATCCCTTCTACGACTTGTTTATTATTGCTAAGACTGTGTACGTAATTTTTGCTAAAGTAGGTGCTTGCTAAGCAGCGGTTAACGATCGGCAACTAGTTGATATAGAATTCCTTGGGGGACGACCAGCCTGTATACGGCTGGTTTTTATTATGTCTAAATGTAGAGACGTTACATGTAACGTCTCTACATTTCACCACGAAATTTGCGATCGCTCTCGTGCGACTTGTTGATACACTGCTTGCGTTTGTCGGGCTAACTTGCTCCAATTAAAGCGGCGATCTAAATCCTCATATGCATTGTCAACTAACCATTGCCGATAACCAGGATTTTTCAAAACCTCCAAAATTCCCCATGCCAGGGAGTCAGAGTTATTCGTCCAAGTCACAACTCCAGTCTTAGTATGCTGCACGACTTCTGGAAATCCGCCCGTATCGGAGACAACGACGGGTACGCGGGCAGCAAAGCTTTCTAGGGCAACAATACCAAACGGTTCGTAAAGGCTAGGAAACACGGCACAATCAGCTACCGCTTGGAATTTATCAAGAAAGTCATCGTACATAAAGCCCGTGAAATAGCATTTGTGCCAAATACCTAGATCCCAAGCTTGCCGCTTCAAAGCTTCGGTATTACCACCACCAACGAGTACGAATTTAGCACGACCTCCCATTTCCCACAGCACTTTGGGAGCTGCATTCAGCATTACGGACACGCCTTTTTCGTAAGTCATACGACCGACGTAGTAAACGATCTTCTCATCATCGTCAGCATATTGACGGCGGAAGTGCCAATAATCAAAATCTTGCCGTCTGTGCTTCTTTTCAGGACGGATACCGTTATAGATTACGTCGATTTTGTCCCAAGGACTCGCTAGCGCCCGTTCTACTTCGCGCCGCATGTAGTCGGTACAGACGATAATTCGCCAAGCATCATAAGCGAGTAATTGCTCTTTGCCATTGATGTAGCGCTGTTCTTCGGTATAGATACCGTTGTAACGACCGTGTTCTGTAGCGTGAATGGTGGCAATCAGCGGGATTTTAAAATTATGCTTGAGGGCGATCGCCGCATCTGCTACCAACCAGTCATGGGCGTGGATTAGATCGAACGGTTCTTCTTCTAAGATCAACTTTGCACCGTGGCTGCCCATGCTCTCATTCATGTTCGCCACCCAATGGAAAAAGTCATTTCCCCAGGCAACTGGAACCCGGTGTACGTGGATTCCCTCAAAAAGCTCGTACATTGGTGCATGACCGAATTCCACTGTCACCATGTGGACTTCATGTCCTAGTTTGACGAGTTCGGGGTATAATTCCCCAACATGACGAGCAATGCCTCCTACAATGCGCGGCGGAAATTCCCAGCTTAATACGAGTATTTTCATCGACCCCAATCCCTGCGACTTACTTGCTGCTTACCTAAATCTATCAATCTATCTAAATGTATAGGATTGGGAATTGAATGAGTATTATCACTCAATTCTTCACAAAAATTAACTGTGTTGGTTTAGATTATAAGACTGCGATCGCCCCCCATTACCGATTACCAATTACCAATTACCAAATCACAAATTTTGCCGAAAAGCCAACCAAGCAGATGTGGCTTCGGGAAGTGAAGTGACACCTTTATGCAGCAAAATGACCCCATCTTGAAAGCCGACGATTCCATATTCGCCAGTATTAAAGAGCCGATCGATCAGTTTTACATTGTCTTGTAACTGCTGGCGATCGCCCATGAAAGCTACTTGATATTGTTGCAGTTGCCAGAGGTCGGCAATTATATACTCTACCTGAATGACTTCCCTGGCATCGTTACGCAATTGCAATCCTGGTAGACGCAGAATCTCGCGACGGCTGGAAAGGTGAGGCACGATATGGGTCGTTGCCGATACACTGGCTTGTGGGGGAATTTGTGCTAGCAGCGATCGCATTTGGCTGACGTGTTGCCATTGACGCGGGAGGGAAATATGTACCCAAGGTTGAATCGAGTCGGGAATTAAAAAGTAAAGCGTCCGATTGGGATTGTAGGCAATTGTAATTACTAGGGAAAGGCAAATACATCCAATCCAGAAGCGCTGAAACTTGGGCTTAAAGACTTTAGGATGCACTGACCACCACAAAATCGCGCCGTAAAATAATCCTGGGACGACACTCATGGCATAGCGAATCGTAATGGCTAGAACAGATTCTCCCTGACCTAAGAATAGTTTCAAAAGAGGAAAACCCGCGATCGCCCAAGCCGTGCCAGAAAGTGCGGGAACGAAAGCCAAAGGCAACCACTGCCCTAGTAAATACAAAAATGTCCCAGGAAAAGGAGCGATTAATTCTACGAGCAATCGCCAAGGATTACTGACAATTCCCCAAATAATCTCAACGGTAGAAGCATCTTCCCCAGTGGCATACTGTCCGAATCGCTCCATCATGAAACGCTTGGAAATATCTTCTGAAAATAGCGGCATGATCAGATTTGTCAAAGCCAGCATGTAGCCAAAACTAAGAATGCAAGTCGCTAAACCAGCACGGGGAAAGCGCCGACTTAAAACCATATAAGCGCCTACCCCAAATAACCCAATGCCGCTATCTTCTCTCACAGCTAAAAGCAACACTGCCAACAACCAAAAGACCCACCACTTGCGCTTTTCCATCGCCAGCAGAATACCAAACGTCAACAAAGGTATTTGGCTGATGTCGTGGAAATTGGTTAAAGTTGAACCAACAACAGCGATCGCGCCATAAAAACTGACGCTAACCATCGCTGCTAAGAGTGGTTCGAGATACAAGCGAGCCAAGAAATATAAAACAATCCCAGCAGCGGTTACTAGAACGACCTGTAACACGCTCAAAGTCGCCGGGGAGGGGAAAAGGGCATACAGCGGTAGCCAAACGAGTAAGGCAGGGGTAAAATGCTGTCCTAGACGATGGTAGTAAACCTCTGGGATTTCTCCAGCATGGACGACATTCGTGGAGAGGCTGGAAGAAAGAGAACTCTGGAAAAATCTACCGTGAATCCCATTCCAGAAAACTTGATTAAATATGCCCTGGTCGAAAGTAGCATAGAAGCTATAGTACCGATGCAAGACCAGAATTAATCCCACGAGCAAAAAAGCGATCGCGCCACCGAGGAATAAATGGGTTCCTGGCTGCTTTTGCCATTTCAATAACATGACTCACTCACACTTAAATTAGAGAGATAAAGGGGACAAGGAGGACAAGGGGGACAAGGGGGACAAGGGAGACAAGGGAGAATTAATTGCAAATCGCTTGCTACTCGCTAATCACCAGTCAAGCAAGGATCTATCAAGCTCAAGCGACATCTCGGTATTTAGAATATAGTCTTTTGACACGCTCCTCACATCCCTGGCAGAGAAACACCTACAATCGAATAGTGACGACTTGAAGCCAAGATTGATTTTCACTAGGTCGATCTACATTAATTTGTATGCGCTGTAGTTATCAGAACTGCTCGTAAGAACAATTTTGCTATTTTTGACTTTTAATTTTTGACTTTTGACTTTTCTTTCCCATGCCTACTGCGCTTGCCGATACCAAAAACTTGCTCGCTGATGCGATCGCAAAATACTCTCACAAAGTCGATTATTTACTCATTCGCCTCGAAGAGTCCCAGGGAACAGATATTATGCTGCGGGGGAATAAGATAGAAACATTGAGCGAAGGAATTTCTATCGGCGGACAAGTTCGCGCGTGCTACAAAGGCGGTTGGGGATTGAGTAGTTTTAATCAGTTATCCGAGTTCAACTCTCGCATCGAAGAAGCGATCGCGGCAGCACGAATTGTAGGTAATGATGAAACCCTGCTAGCAAATATAGAACCAGTGCAAGCCACCTGCTTTGTCCCGTTGACAGGAACCGATCCGCGTCACGTTCCGCTAGCACAAAAAAAGGAATTGTGCGATCGCTATGGCGAAATTCTCAAAAGCGCCAGCGATCGGATTACGACTACGTCAGTCCGCTACGGTGATATTTGCCAGCGAGTCATCATCGCCAGTTCGGAAGGAACGTTAATCGATCAATCTTGGGTGGATATGGAAATGCGCTTTGCTGCAACTGCACGCGATGGCGATACAGTCCAGACAGGTAGAGAAACCACTGGTTCTCGCAAGGCTTATGAGGATTTAGTGAGTTTGGATGCCCAAGTTCAAAGTGCAGCTCGAAGGGCTGTAGCGGCTCTTTCTCTACCTTCAGTTAAAGGCAACACCTATACTGTCGTGATCGATCCGATCCTCGCTGGTTTATTCGTTCACGAAGCCTTCGGGCATCTTTCGGAAGCAGATATGGCGTATGAAAACCCCGATCTGCTAGAAGTTATGAGCATGGGACGGCGCTTTGGACCCAAGGAGCTACAAATTTTTGATGGTGCAGCACCCCAAGGACATCGTGGTAGTTACTTCTACGACGATGAAGGGACTCCAGCCACAACGACGCAATTAATTCAAGATGGCGTTTTAGTTGGTAGGCTCCATTCACGCGAAACTGCTGGCAAGTTGGGAGAAACACCCACAGGAAACGCTCGTTGTCTCAGCTATCACTACGCTCCCATCGTCCGCATGACAAACACTTGGATCGAGCGGGGAACGACACCAGTGGCAGATTTATTTACCGATATTAAAGACGGAGTATATGCCCGCAACTGGTTGGGAGGGATGACTAATGGTGAAATGTTTACCTTCAGCGCGGGAGAAGCTTGGATAATCCGCAATGGTAAACTTGCCGAACCCGTGCGCGATGTCACACTGTCGGGAAATGTCTTTCAAACCCTAGCAGATATCGAGGCGATCGGAGATGATTTCTACTGGGATGAATCTGGTGGCTGCGGTAAAGGTGGGCAAAATGGTTTACCCGTTGGTTGCGGTGGTCCCAGCTTGAGAATTCGGAATGTGGTTGTAGGTGGAGAAGCGTATTGAATTCGGAATTCGGAATTCGGAATTCGGAATTAAAGGCTTACCTCTCTTTCGTGATGCCATTCTTTTAGAATTAAAGCCGATCGCAGAAGAAAAATTAGTAGAAAGATCCCCGCGATCGCATCTGACCAAATTAATAAATGCATCTTTCCAGAAAATACATGTTGAGCTGAATAAAAATAATGTCCTGGGCTAGAAATTCCAGTTATAGAATAAATTCCTAAACATGCATACGCAGCCAAAAACATATCTTTAACGTACAATAAATAACCGACAACGCCAAATATTGTTAATACACTCCACGCAAGATAAATACTGTCAGGAGTAATCCAAGTAGGTTGGGAATATTTGTCATAGTTTACAAAATTATCAATGTAGTGAAGAATAGTTGAAATTCCATTAACAATTAGTAGAGCAAGTAGTAAAATTCGGTTTTTCTGAGTATTCATCTTGCTATTTGTCCTAATTCTTCATCTTTTATTGGTCGCACAAAGACGCAAAGTCGCAAAGCTTTCTTTGTGTCTTCGCGGCTTTGCGCGACAATTTTAATACAGCTTACTCTACAAGGCAAAAACAACAGTCGTCTTGTCAAATCTTCTCAAAAATAGTCAAATCTTGCTCAAATGCGATCGCGATACTTTTTGGGGGTAACGCCTGTATGCTTACGAAAAATACTCGTAAAACGACTTTGATCGTGAAAGCCAACTTGTAAAGCAATATCAGCAATAGATAAGTCTTGCTTTGCTAGTAAAGATTTTGCTGCTTGAATGCGACAATTAAGTAAATACTGATGTGGAGAAAAACTAGTTGATTGCTTGAATAATCTAGCAAAATGATGGGGACTGATTTGTACTACTGCTGCTAATTCAATCAAGCTTAAATTTCTGTCTAAGTTAGTATTAATATAATCAATTATCGCTCTTAAATTGGATTTAGAAAAACCTCCAATAGCTGTTTTTAGAGTAGAGGTTTGGGTAGAATAATGACGAACAATATGAGCAGCTAACATTGTGGTTGCTGACTCAGCGTAAAGGCGATCGCCCCCTCCACTAGATTCTAATTCTGTTTTTAGCGCCATGCCAATACTATAAATTAGCGGATCGTTAATAGCAGATTGAGGAATAATTTTATAGCAATCAATATTTATAGAATCATCTACAAAACGGTTTAATGTTTGCGGATCGAGATCGATTTCAATAAATTCAATTTCGTCATTCCAATTTACTATATGCGGGGCAAATGCTGGATAAATTCCAACTACACCCTTAGTATAAGTTTTTTGTTGCCAGCGCCCCTCTGCTTGCAACTCTACATTGACAGGTTGCCCTGTATAAATCGTAATTGTATGTTGTAAAAAAGTTGCTTCAGGCGTTTCCCAAGCAGGCTGACGATAATACCCGACGTGAATGCCATCCCAATCTCGATTGGCGCTAGAAAGAATGGGCGCGACTGGTAGTATGGGAAAAATTGTCCCTTGCTGAAACGTGTCAACGACTAAAGGACTTTTTGTCATCGATCGTTGGTCATTGGTTATTGATGGTGATTCTCTTTAAATTATCAGAGTAAAAATGCAATAAGGGCATACATTTGTATGCCCCTGCGATCGCGAATATGAGTGAAAATTATTTATAACTGGTTCCGCTCTACGACTCGTTTTGAGATGTGCGGTTTTTTCAGCGGTTTTTTAAATTGGGCAAAACTGTTATTGGTAATTACAGAAATTGCCCGTGCATACTGGGGGTCTTGTCTCGTGCCAATTGAAGAAGGATTTGCGGCTAGCTGGCGTTTCTGAGCGTCATTCAAGTCGATTTTAATATCTGGCGTAATGCCTTTATGACTAATATCCGTACCTTTAGGCGTGTAGTAATGGGCAACTGTTACTGCTAGTCCCGAACCATCGGACAGAGAATGGACTGATTGGACTAAAGCCTTACCAAAGGTTTGGCTACCAACTACGACAGCGCGTTGATGATCTTGCAATGCTCCCGCTAAAATTTCACTGGCACTGGCAGAATTACCATTGACCAAAACAACTAGAGGGCGCTGAGTCAGTGCGGTTTGATTGGCTGGTATTTCTTGACTAGCTCCCTGTCGGTCTACTGTTTTGACGATCGAGCCTTTATTCAGCCACATCCGTGAGATTTCTACCCCTGCTTGCAGCAAGCCACCTGGATTATCGCGTAAATCTAGAACGAAGGCATTCACATTCTGGCGATTCAGGTCTTGAATTGCTTTTTGCATCTGCTCTGAAGCATGAGCGCTAAATTCCCGCAAGCTAATATAACCAACCCGCTTATTGCCCTCCCGCTTTAGGGTGTGTGTAACTGTAGGCAGCTCAATTTTCGCCCGCGTTAGCTTGAGGTCGAAGGCACTTTTGCCTTGCCGCTCGATTTTCAATGTGACAGGCGTACCTGCTTTGCCCCGAATTAGGCTTGAGGCAGCCTGCACGTCCATTTGTTGAGTTGGTTTACCATCAATTGCGACTATTTTGTCCCCGGCTTTAACTCCCGCTTTGACAGCAGGGGAATTTTGAATAGTCTCAACTACAGTTAAACGCTTAGTTTGTTTATTTAATTCCATCCGAATCCCCACTCCAGTAACTTCTCCTGAAGTTTGGCTGGTCAATGCCTCATACTGCTTGGGGTCGAGAAAGCGAGTATATGGGTCGTTCAGCTTAGCCAGCGCGACTCGGACAGCGGCGTAAGCTTGTTCGCGGTTAGTATATTCTCTACTTAATAAATCTTGTCTCGTTGCTTGCCAGTCTGTCTTGTTGAACGTGCCGTCCACATATTCTCTAGCAACGAGTTGCCAAACTTCGTCAACTAAAGCTTTAGGGCTATTTTGCATCAGTGCGGCACGGACAGAACCACACCAGGGAGATAGCGCCAGAAACGATGTAGTGGCGATCGCTCCACCAAACAGAGCAAGTTGTAGGGAGGAGAGGCGTTTAATATATTGCATGAGGTTAGCAAGCAGAGGTTAGCAAATCGAAAGCTATATTGCTCATTACCCAACGGGTTGAGACAGAGTAGATTTCTTTTGAATATACACCCAGATAGAATGTGATGGCAGCGAAATCACAATTGCGATCGCTGTTTCATCTCTCTCGTAAAGCCATTATTCCCAACATACTCAGACAGATTAGGTTCGTCACAAACACTCTGTGACAGTTTACCTATTGTCCGAAGAAATATAAAGTTTAGATTTTGTCTAGATTTGCACTGCTATTTGTAAGATTAGCAACTATTGGTCAATTATATCTATTTCATTTTTGACGAGCGATTAATGTATTTTAGTAAAGTTTTTCACATATTTATTAAATCAATTTTCAGTTATTTAGTTATTAGTGAAGAAAGGGAATTGGGAATTGGGAATTGGTAGTTGGTAGTTGGTAGTTGGTAGTTGCTCCCCTGCTTCTCTGCTCCCCTGCTCCTGGAGCTTCCTTGTCCCCCTTGTCCTCCTCTCCTCACCCCTCACTCCTCACTCCTCACTCCTAATTGAGCGGCATGGGCTTGAATGGTAGAGAGAGGAACCGTAGAAAAATACTGGCGTTGGAATTGTTCTTCTCGGACAGCTTGGGCAAATTTGTCTATTGCTTGCAGGTAAGCGGCATCGGTAGCATAGAGATTTGTAGGTGCGGCAACGTGCCACGGTACTTCTTGAGAAATTTGAAAATAGCGGTCTTGAAAGCTAACATAAAAGCCCAAGTAGGAAAGAGCAGTAAATCCTAATCCTAAAAGGCGATCGCTAATTCCAAGCTTTTGACTGAGTTGCACGCGAGTCACCGTTTGTCCGGTACGGCAAAGGTATTTAGCAATTCCGACTAACTGTTGCCAGACTTGTGGTGGTGAGACTGGTTCGGGTGTAGTCCATGCCAAAACTAAAGACTTATTTTCAAACTGCGATCGCCGCATCCAGACACGTAACTCGTCCCAACAAGTGGGACAGGTACGCACGACAAGCGAGGATGGATCGCCTGTGAATGTATCGTCAACTGGGGCGATCGCCATACCACGGCAGTCGAGAATTTGAGGAGTGAGGGGCGTTAGCGAAGCGGGACGAAGTCCGGAGTGAGGGGCGAGGGGCGAGTTAGCAGCACGGACGGCAATGAGGCGGACTTCGTAACGTTGTTTATTTTTGAACGAGTTGTAGTCAAGTTCTACAATACAGTCACAGCGTCCAGTCGGGATCTCGTCCTTATAATGTCCCCACCATACGCCGGGAAAACTAGTTTTAGTCGAGTCATCCCGCAAATTAAAATCTGTTTTGATATATTGCACTTTGTTTCCCCGCCAATCTTGCTGATTGCGATGCCAAGTGTTTTCAAACCAGCAATTTTGGATCAGCAGTTTTGGCACGGGATTACCCATACCACAGGGTTCGAGTAGTTTCAGTTCTAAAAACAAATCTCTACCTAAATCGGCTACTGTCACCACCAGATCTGCTTGTACGGATGGCACGGCGATCGCGCTTCCCTGCTGTCGGAGTTTTTGGTTAATCGCTGCGGTAAATAGCGGTATATTCTCAACGGGTATGCTTAATCCAGCCGCAAAAGGATGTCCGCCAAACCTATGCAGTAAATGCGCTTGATCTTTCACTAACTGGTACAAATCGATATTACCGACAGACCGAGCTGAACCGCGAGCTAATAATTTGGAATTCGGAATTCGGAATTCGGAATTCGGAATTAAATTGTCCCCCTTATCCCCCTTGTCTCCCTTGTCTCCCTTGTCTTCCTTGTCCCTTTGTTCCCCTTCCGTACTTAACAGAATCGTAGGACGACCCGTTTCCTGAGCAATTTGTCCGGCGACGAGTCCTAAGACTCCAGGCGACCATTGGGAATCTACGAGAACGATAACGCTAGTGGTGGAGAGATCGATTTCTGACTTGAGTTTTTGGGCAACTTGCTGGGAAACTTCTTTTTGTAAAGACTTGCGACGAGTGTTTGCTAATTCGGTTTCTTGGGCGAGGCGATCGACTGCGTTGAGATCGCTACTAGTAAGTAATTGAACGCAAAAGCTTGCGTCACCTTGAATTCGGCTCACGGCGTTGATGCGGGGACCCAAACCGAAAGAAATATCTGTGGGGCGATCGCCACTTTTCTGACACATTTCTAATAATCGCCCTACTCCTGGTCGCCGTCGCTGTTGAACTGGTTGTTTATAATCCTGTTGCATCCGTTCAATACCCAATTGAGCTAGATAACGGCAATCTCCACTCAGTTGTACTAAATCGGAAATTAACCCAATAGCGACGAGATCGAGTAAATCTTCTAATGGTTGTTGCGGTACATTTGGTAAAAATTGATATAAAGCTTCGACAAGTTTGTAGGCAACTGCGACCCCAGATAGATGAAATAATTGATGCTCTGAAGGGAAATAACGCGGATTAATTATTGCAGTCACAGGTGGACGTTCTGCGGGTAAAGTGTGGTGGTCGGTGACGATCGCATCAACGCCCAAAGATTTCGCATAGAGAATTTCTGCAACATTCGTGCTACCAGTGTCGCAAGTCACGATTAACTTACAGTTATCGCGGGCAAGCAGATCGATTCCAGGGCAGTTCAACCCGTGCGACTCAGTAAGGCGGTTGGGGATGTAATAGGAAAGTTGGGTATGTTGACAGAAAAATTGTCCCAATCCATCCCATAAAACCGCTGTAGAAGTGATACCATCAGCATCAAAATCACCCCAAATTGCCACTTTTTCTTGGCGATCGCGAGCAATTTGCAATCTTTCTACTGCTAAGTGCATTTCTTGCCCAAATTCAAATGGGCTAGCAGGTTGATAGCAGCGAGGATTGAGATATCCAGGTAACTCCTCTCGCGCTTGAACTCCCCTTTGCCATAACAGTTGTGCCGCAAATCCTGCGCTAGGGGCATATTCCCTAACTGCTTGCACGAACCACTCTGGGGGCTGTTCTGTTGGGACGATCCATTGTGGCTGGGAGACGTTCATAGGGAGGGGACAAGGG